>WGDQ01000879.1 GCA_015493185.1 Planctomycetaceae bacterium | reverse complement strand
GTCGTCTTGGTGCATGTGAAAACCGTATACCAAACGCAGGTCGTCGGTCATCTCGGCTGCGGCTTTGATGTCGACCCCCCACGTCTTATCGGCCTGGTCGCGGTCCAACTCGTCGTTACGGAAGCTGGCCTGCAACTGGCTGTGGTAATAGCCCGTGGCTTCCAGATCGTCGGCAAACATCAGATCCTGGCTAAACAACCGCAGCCCGTAAAGTTCGCGGTGCGTCGCACGGTCGTTCTGGGGGCGATCGAAGCGTTTGCTTGTTGGAGCATTGAATTCCTGAAAGAAGAACTGCAAACGGCTGTTCGAATCGAGCAGAAAGTCGACCTGACCATCCCAGTTTTCTTCGCGCCACGAACTAGGGGATTGAACACCGATGCCCGAGCCGCCGCGGAGGTCGTCGATATCGCGCAAACTGCCGCCGAGAAAGGCGAACACGTTGGGCGAGGAGACGTAAAACTCCTGGCGTCCGCTCATTTCCAAATCGACACTGCCCCAACGCCCGTAAGTGCGCCCGCCCGTAACCACTCCGCGACTTGAAAAATAGGGCACTTCGTTCGTAATGACATTGATCACGCCACCGATGGCGTCGGAACCGTACAGCACGGAGCCTGGGCCACGGATGACCTCGATGCGGTCGACGTCCAGGGCGTCGATATTTTGCAGAAACCCGTTGGGGCCGCCGAACAGAGAGGCCGTGTTGCGGCGGATGCCATCGAAACTGTAGATCACCCGGTTGCCCATAAAACCGCGGATGATGGGGGCTCCGCCACGGTGCCCGGTTTTCTGAACCCAGATGCCCGGCTTATAGCGCAAGGCTTCGGCCGGGGTTCGCGGCGCGCGTTCGAGCAACTCTTGTTGTGTTACCACCGTGATTGCCTGCGGGCTGTTGAAGATCGATTCTTCGAATAGCCCTACTCGCGGAATGGTTACGCCCTCTTCGATAAAGGTGCCGCTGCCGGCGACGGCATCGGAAAACACATCGGAAGTTGGCTCTTCCGGTTCGGTCGAAGGCGTGACAACGATTTCCGGCAAGGTTACTTCGGGCTGTTCTTCTTGCAGGTTTTGCTGTGGCGCTTGTGCTTCGTCGCCTTGCTGCGCGAACAGCGGCTGTTGGATTCCTAGAATCACGATGCCCATCGCCAAACAGAATTTACGAAACATGAGATAAGGTCCTGTATGTGTGTTCCCAGAAAACGGCCCACGACAACAAACCGGATGGGTGGCGTTTGCTTCCCATCGCAAAGTCGCCAAGGCGCCTTGTCGATCGCCACAGCAAGGCACCGTGGTCGGTTGTCGCTCGTCGGTTCGTGTTCGGGCGGATGTGCCGGGGTGGCGCCCTCTCTTGCGGCATGGCGAAAAAAGGGCCCGCAGGCCACCGACGTGATCTCTGCAAGATCGCGATCCGCTCGAACGGTGTTCGCCCGTGCCAACGCGCGTGCCAACGCGGTGGCTACGAACGAATGGGTTGGGCACATCTATCGGTGGCCGGCGGCGGCGGCGTGGCAGACGCGACGTGAAGGCCCGAAGCAATCGGCTGACAAAAAGCTGGAAAACGCCACGCTCGACGCAATGCGCCAAGCCAGGTCCAGGACAAACAAATTTGCTTTATCCCGTTTCAGGAAGGTGTGTTCAAAATCCAAGTCCGGATTCGATCGCGAGCAAGCCAACCGTCTGGTCGTCGGTCTGCATCGACCGGTCCAAAGCAGGATGCGCCTGCTTCGCCTTCCTTGATCCGATTCACCTGCTCACAATCTCGGGCCTGACAGCGATTTTGAAGACACCCTCTCACGAAAAACCGGCTTTTTGTCGGACCGAATCCAACCCGGTAACTACGTTGTCGGGTTACCAATGCAGTGCTCGGCGCTGTGCTGACCGGGTTGGTTCGTTCTGCCCCGTTTTTCCAGGTGCAAGCTCGTGTCGGTGAGGCATGGTGGGGACGTCTGGCATCGTTTGGGGAGCGACGCTCGGTCCGAAAGCCGCAGTTTGCATGGCGGCTGCGGATATTGTCATGCGCCAGCGGTTGCTTTTCCCGTCCGATGCATTTCGAACGCCCGCCCCACAGCCTCGTAATAAAAGACTCGTCTGCCCCATTCCTTAACGCGGGTGCCCTGCGAGACGTGCCAAGAACCAGCGTCATCGCTGGTTCTCAGCAACCAACTCCCCTCTTGAAGGGGAAGTTAGATGGTGCAGGTTCTACGCTTTGTTATGGATCGGGTGGTTGTATCGACAAACTCCTGCACCGTTTGGAGGGGGCGTTAAACCTTTCGCAGATTTTGCAGATTGTTGCTCGATTCGTTTAATCAGGCAGGCTGGTTTGCCTCGTTTCCTTGGTTGCCGCCTTTTGCGGCGGTTCGCCAGAGGCGTTTCGTAGTAGCCGGCCAGCGGAAGGTCATTCAGCACAGCACATGACGCAGCGCGGAAGATGCGGGAGCTTGCCGCGCGGTGCAGCGGCCTGCTGGTTGCCCGGCGATGGCGATGGTGCCGCCGCGGCGCAGAAAGAAAGCCGCCAAGGTGTCGTTCCTGGCGGCTTTGTGCTTTGGGTTGCGGCGCGATTTGTCACGCCGTGCAAGGCGGAGGGCACGGGACTCGAACCCGCAACCCCTTGCGGGGCACCTGAATTCCAGTCAGGCTGCTAGCCAATTCGCTTACCCTCCGTATGGAAATGCTATGTTGCACGTTGCCCGAAGTTGAACACGCCACGGGGTGGGCCGTGTCATGTCAAGCCGTTCTGAGGTGTTTGCGGCGGCGATAGCACAGCGACAAGCCGGCCAGAACTCACACGGTCTTGCGTTCACGGCCTTCCTGAATCGCAGTGCAGATCGTCTCATTCCGGTGAATTTCGACGACCCAATGTATTTTGACGAAGTGCTGGCGATTGACAAGTTCAATTCGCCTCGGACGTATCTGGTGTTTTGAAGCGAAACGGCGTCGTGCCACCGTAGAGGTAGCGATGACCCCGAGGCTACACATTTTTTGCTAGCGTCGGGTGGCCTTTTTGAGAAGTATGCGGTTGCGGTGGTGTTGCGAC
>WGDQ01000878.1 GCA_015493185.1 Planctomycetaceae bacterium | reverse complement strand
GTACGAAACGAGCAAGGCCCGCTGGCGGGTGCCGGCGGGCCTTGGTTGGTTTGAGACGGGTTGCGGCAAAGCCGCAAATGGAGGCGGCGGGAATCGAACCCGCGTCCCGCGACATTTCCACGTGAGCGTCTACGTGTGTAGTCGGCTGATTTGAATCTCGCCGATCGCGTCCCCTGCCGACCGGGTTCGCGATTCGGCCAGTCGGGAACGGAATTTAGCCTCGAGCGTGCCCGACAATGACCCGAGGCGAGTCGGAATTGGCAGCCGGCTTTTGGGCCTCTCCGACGAAAGCCCGCAGCCGGGGCTACTTGTTACTAAGCAGCCAGAGCAAGGTTATCTTCGGCAATTGAAGATATCGGTCAGCTTTTAACGTGGCCTGCTGACCAACCACGACACGCAGCTCAACGCTTCAACCTGTCCGGTCGAATCCAATTCGCCCCCGTGTTCGCTGGTTCGCGGTCGGGGCACTTTCGCCGCTCGGTCGTGCGGGCGGGGCCGCCTTTGGCCGGGTGATGCTTTTCCGTCCGCGGCTTCGCGAAAATTCACTTCGCCCCAAGCCGACTGCGGGACGGGCTACCGGCCTCGGTGGCAACAACGCCTCGTGGCGTTTACCGATCGGGCAGCGCGCAGACCGCTGTTCCATTTCTTTATCGTAAACCTCAGTACGTTCATTATAGAAAATCGGTTCGCCCGGCGACACGGTTTTTTTGGACCACGGTTTTGCGAATCGCAGTTTTCGGGCGCGGCACGGGCAATGCCGTGTGGCGGTCGCGCGATCTACGTGGAATGGGCCGCGCCGAGCCGGGCAGCGGGCTTTTCGGCCCGATTGTCAGAAACCGGTGAATGGCCAAACGACCCGTGCCGGTCGAAGGCGGACGGCTTACGTTCAATTGCCGGCCGATCCGAGGCGGGTTGTTTCGTCGCCGGTGGATGCCGCAGGCGACGAAATGCTGAGGTGCCCCGACGGCTCGGTCGGCCGTTGCGAAAGCTGCCAGCCCACCACAGCGATTCCCAGCGGAATGCACCAGAAGGCGAAGCGATAGAGCCAGCCACGGTCAATCCACCGGAGCAACCACCAAAGCGAGACGAGGCCCACGACGAACGATGTGGCCGCGCCGATCGCCAGCAGCGGCAGGCCGATCTGCGATCCGCCGTCGGTCCAAACCTTGAGCAACTCGAGCAAACACGCGCCGGCGATCGCGGGAATGGCCAGCAAGAAGGAGAACGTGGCCGCCGCGTCGGGCCTGAGTCCGCTGGCCATGCCGGCCACGATGGTTACGCCGCTGCGCGACATGCCCGGCAGCAGTCCTAGGGCTTGTGCCAGTCCGACGAGCAGCGCCTGTCGGTAACTGATTTGGGCGTATGCCGTGTGGCCGTCGTCGTGGCGGCGGGCCCAGATCAGTAGCAGGCCGGTAACGACCAACATCGCCCCGGCCAGCAGCGGGTTTTCGAGCAAATGGGGCCAGCGCCGTTCGAGAGTCAAACCGGCCACGGCCGCCGGCAACGTGCCCACGACCAACAGGCCGATGGCGCGACGATCGGTGCCCAGCAGCGCCAGCACGCGGCGGCGATAAAAGACCAGAATGGCCAGCAGCGTGCCGCCGTGCAGCACGACATTGAGCATCAAACGATGAGGCAAACCGCCGCCGGCCGTTTCCAACAGGGCCTCGACAATCACCAGGTGACCTGACGAGCTGATCGGCAGAAACTCGGCCACGCCCTGCACAATGCCCAGAATGATAACGGCCAACCAGTCCATCGTGTGTCATGCCAACTCAAGAAGGTGTCTTTCAAAATCCAATTTCGGCTTCGATCGCGAGCGAGCCGACCGTCCGGTCGTCGGTTTGCATCGACCAGTCGTAAGGAGGACTGGCCTGCTTCGCCCTCGTTGATACGAATCGCCTGCTCTCAATCTCGGGCCTGGAAGCGATTTCGAAGACACCTTCCAAATACGATTCCGGTCGGCCCTGGCCAGTGTGTGCGATGCCCGATTGGCGGGGTTCGTCGATCGCCTCCCGCCGATGTGAGCAGGAGGATCTTTTTTTGAACGGAACAAAAACACCCGGTCCAATTCCGGTGCAGCACCACGCCGTCGGGTCGCTGGCGGTCGGGACCGATCGGCGTTTGCGGGAAACCAGAGCGTGTGCGGGACGGGCACGCCGCGGCTTGGCTGCGAAACTAGGCTGCCGTGGCTGGTGTCGTGAAGACGCAGGCCGGGCGGTTGCTACAAACGTAGCACGAGCCGCACAACGCCGGTAGGCAGGGGCGCGGGGCCGCGCAGACCGAACGACCGGAAAAAGCGGTCTACGCATTTTTGGGG
>WGDQ01000877.1 GCA_015493185.1 Planctomycetaceae bacterium | reverse complement strand
TTTCTGAATCGCGTCAACGGCACTCGATCGGAAAAAAATTTTTCGAGGGCGACTCCCAAGCGGTTGAGAACGTGCCGCGTCGTCGGCTCTGCTACCCACCGGCAGCACGGGGCATCGCTTTCATCGCTTCGGCGGATTCCGGCTTCTCCGCGGGGGGCCTCTCGGTAGCCGTGGCTGGCGAGCCCGAGGTCCTTGGTCGCAATGTGCACCCGTCGTTCAACGAGCGGCCGAGCGGCCATTTGCCGGGGTGTGTGCCCGGTTTTTCCGCCATTGCAGCGTCAGGCGGCTTCAGACACCGCCGAAATGTCGCACAAAACCACAAAACGCCGTGCAACCAATCGTCGGCCGCTCCCCTGGTTCCTTGAGCAGCCCTGAATAGGCCCGAGCAAGCCCCCGAAAAACGCCAGCGATTCAGAGGAACGTTTTCAACACCTCAGCCGGAGCAGGGGCGTAGGTGGCCGGTTCCATCGAGCAGCTTGCCCGCCCCTGGCTCAGACCCCGCATGGCGTCGGCGTATCCGAACAGATTGGCCAACGGGGCCTCGGCATGAATAACCATCGTGCGCCCCTTCGATTCGGTCTTGGTAATCACGGCCCGCCGCTGCTGCAAATCGCTGACGAAATCGCCCAGATATTCCTCGGGCAAGGTGATTTGGAGCCGCATGATGGGCTCGAGCAGCACGATGCCGGCCTCTTGCCGAGCCTTGTGAAATGCATCGGCAGCCGCCTGACGAAATGCGATCTCGCTCGACTCGGTTTCGTGCACCTTGCCTCCCAGCACCGTGAATCGCACGTTCATCAGCGGGAACCCTAACGACCCACCGCCGGCGGCCTGTTCGCGAAGCACTTCAAGCACCGCTTCCAGGTACGGGCGGGTCAGCTCTTCCTCCGCCTCGGGGGCGGCCGTAACGATCACCGGTGGCTCGGCATCCGGCAACGGTTCCAGTCGCACGCGCACCTCGGCGGTCAGCATTTGCCCGCCCATTTGCCGGTGGCACGTGCCGGTGACTTCAACCGTTCGCTCGACCGTCTCGCGGTAACTGACGCGGGGTTTATGGACGCGCACGTTCAAATTGAAATCGCGAAGTAGGCGGTTTTTGATGATCTCAAGGTGCAATTCGCCCATGCCGCTGATGATTGTCTGGCCGGTTTCCTCGCTTTCCTCAGCACGAAACGTGGGATCCTGTCGTTTCATCATCTCGAGCGTTTCGGCCAGTTTCTTCCGGTCGGCGGTGCTCTCGGGCTCAATCGCCATCGAAATGACCGTCTCGGGAAACTTGATTTGTTCGAGCAGAATCGGGTGCTGTGGCGAACAAATCGTGTCGCCGGTTACGCTGTGGCGAAGCCCAATCACGCCCACGATGTCGCCGGCTTCAACCTGCTCGACTTGCGTTCGGCGATCGGCCTGCACGTGCCAAAGCTGACTAACATTCTCTTTTTTGTCTTTGCCGGGGTTGTAAACCCGTGTGCCGGCTTTCAGGCGTCCGGAATACACGCGGACGAAGTGCAGATCGCCGTGTTTGTCGGCCACGATTTTGAAGACCAGGCCGCAAAAGGGTTCCTCCGGATCGGGCCGGCGCGTCACTTCGGCCGGCTGCTTTTTGGCCTTGGGGTCGATTCCCTTGACCGGCGGCATATCGGCCGGGCTTGGCAGATACCAGGCCACGGCGTCCAACAGGGGCTGAATGCCGATGTAGTGAAGGGCCGACCCACATAGCACCGGCACTACCAACAAGTGCAACGTGGCGTCGCGTAGCACGCGCCGGATCAACTCGGCGGGCACGGGCTCTTCGGCCAGATGGAGCTCGGCCAGTTCGTTCGAATAGTCGAACAGTTGGTCGAGCATTTGCGTTCGCCACAGTTCGGCCTCGTCGCGGAGCTCATCGGGAATCGGCCCTTCGATGATCTCGGCGCCCAGGGTTTCGCCCTTGAAAGCGCGAAATTTCATTTCGATCAGGTCGATCACCCCGCGAAACGGGTCGGGCGCGTGGGCCGGACCGGCACCCACGGGAATTTGGACGGCGATCGGGTTGGCCTGAAGCCGGTCGTGGATTTCGTCGTAGGTGCGTTGGAAATCGGCCCCTTCGCGGTCCATTTTGTTGACAAACGCCAACCGCGGAACGTGGTAGCGGTCGGCCTGCCGCCAGACGGTTTCGCTCTGCGCCTCGACACCCTCTCGGGCACTGAACACGACCACGCCCCCATCGAGCACCCGCAAGCTTCGCTCCACCTCGGCGGTGAAGTCGACGTGACCCGGCGTATCGATCAGGTTGACGATCACGTCCTTCCACTGAAACGTTACGCAAGCCGCGTTGATCGTGATGCCGCGCTGCTGCTCTTCGGGATCGAAATCGGTGACCGTCGTGCCTTTGTCCACCTCGCCCATGCGGTGCGTTACGCCGGTGTAGTAGAGCATTCGCTCCGTGACGGTGGTTTTCCCAGCGTCGATATGGGCGATGATGCCGATGTTTCGCAGCTTTTCGAGTTTTCGAGCCATGCGACGAAACGACTCCCTCTAACGGCCAACAACCACCAATGCATCAATGGCCCCGCGAAACATCCCGTCGCCACGTCTGCGCCCGCTGCGTTCGCACCCCCAAACTGGAGATGCAGCGGCCCGGCAGACCGGCCGCCTGCACATTCCGGCACGTTTCGGACCTTGGCGCACAAGCAGTCGGGTCCACTGGAACCGCAGTGCAGTTATCGTAGCCTACAACTTCGTGGCGCAAAAAAAAGACCGCGGGAACGGACCGTTTCGGTCGCCCGCGGCCACAAGAATGCAAGAACGATCGTCGACAAACCGGGATAAAACCGGCTAGACCAGCGGCAGTGTCTCGATCAGCTTACCAAGCGAAATGGGCAAACGCCTTGTTGGCCTCGGCCATGCGATGCACGTTTTCCCGCCGCGTCATGGCTGCGCCTTCCCGGTTGTAGGCGGCAATGAGTTCGTCGGCCAGCTTTTCGTGTGTGGGTCGCCCCTTCTTTTCACGCACCGCCATCAAAATCCACCGGATGGCCAACGACTGCTGCCGGTTCCGGTTCACCTGCATGGGCACCTGATACGACGCACCACCGACCCGCTTCGAACGAACCTCGATCGCGGGCTTGACGTTTTCGACAGCCCGCTCGAACACCTCGATCGGTTCCGCGTCCTTCACGCGATCCTTGATCAGGTCCAGTGCGTTGTAAAACACGCGGTAAGCCACGCTTTTCTTGCCATCGTGCATCAGGCAGTTCACGAACTTGCTGACTAGCAGCGAGTTGTAGCGCGGATCGGGTGCCAGTTGTTCACGACTGGCCGTGATTTTTCCCATAGCGATTCACGAGCCGCCAATGCGGCGAT
>WGDQ01000876.1 GCA_015493185.1 Planctomycetaceae bacterium | reverse complement strand
GCACACATACCGGGTGAATCTCGCCAGCCGCGAGCCGCGGCGACGGGGTTGGCCAATGCAAAAGGGCCGACCGGGCGCGTGGTTCTCGCCCTGGCGCTTGCCGCCGTTGCGATCGGCGTTTGTGCCCGGCCGGTGGTGGCCGCCAAACGGGCCCGCCGACCCCAGCAACGGGGCACGAGCGACGCCCGCACCCGCGCCGCCGCCATCCGCGAGATTCCCGTCGAGCGGCTCTCGGCCGAGCAGCGGCGAAAAGTGGCGGCCGTGTTGGATCGCCTCACGATCTATCGCCGGCTGCCGGTGCAGTCGTTCCGCTGCGACCCGAAGCTCTACATGCACGTTGTCAACCATCCTGAGATTCTGGCCAACATCTGGGAACTGATGCGCGTTGACGACATCGTGCTGAAACCAACCGGTCCGGAAACGTATCGCGCCTTCGACGACGGCCAGAGCGAAGGCACCGTCGAGTTCCTCTTCCGCAACCACGATACGCACGTCATTCTGGCCAGCGGACGCTACGATGGCCCGCTTTTTGCCAAACCGGTTCGCGGCACGTGCCTGCTGGTGCTGAAAACCGCCTTTCAGCGTGAGCCCGACGGTGCCTACTATGTGACCTCGCGGCTCGATGCATTCCTGTCGCTCGACCATTCCGGCGCGGAGTTTCTGGCGAAAACGTTCCACCCCTTTGTGGTCAAGGTGGCCGACGACAACTTTCTAGCCACCGGTGCGTTCATGGCCAGCCTGTCCGACGCAGCGGAAACGCACCCCGAAGCCGTGTTGCGCGTGATCGGACGCCTTGCGCATGTCGACCCGGAAGTGCGACGCACGTTTGCGGGCATCACCAGCGAAGTGAGTCGCCGCGCACAGCATCGCTCGATCATGCAGGCCGGCGGTTTTTCAACGCCGTTGGGCACCCCGCTCCGCCGGCGTTGAGAAGGTATTCTTCGAAATCGTTTCCAGACCCGAGACGCCGATCCGGGTAAGACGCCGATCACTTGGTGGGCGTGGGCCGTTTCACGTCGCGCGGCACCAGGCAGAAATCGAGGATCGCCCGCGGATCGGTTACATCCGAAGGCGGCACGTGTTCAGGAAGACGGGCCGTGCGCACCATGTGTTGGGCCAATTCGCTCAGCAGCCGCTCGACGCGTTCGGCCTGTCGCGGCTCGTTGGCCAGATTGTGAAACTCCTCGGGGTCGTTTTCCAGGTCGTAAAGACGCACCTTCTGCTCGTCGGGCACGTCGCGTCCCGTTTCGTAGCCGTCCTGCCGCTTCCGGTTGCCGGTCGTATAGATCAGCTTCCAGCGCGGCGTGCGGATCATGGCCTCTTCGTTTTCTGAGTATTCCACAATCACGTGGTCGCGATGCCGCGTGGTCTGGCCTCGCAAAACCGGCACCAGGCTTCGGCCCTGCACGCGCTCGGGAATATCGATTCCGCAGAACTCGAGCACCGTGGGCACAATGTCGATCAGCTCCACCATCGCGTCGCTCGCACGGCCCGGCGCAATGCGTCCTGGCAGACGAAACAGCAGCGGCGAACGAACCGCCTGTTCGTACATGCAGTGCTTTTCGAACCGCCCGTGCTGACCGAGCATGTAGCCGTGGTCGCCCACATACACAACCAGCGTGTTGTCGCGGTGCGGCGAGCGGTCCAACGCGTCGAGCACCTGACCGATCTTCGCGTCGAGGTATTCGGTCGCCGTGTAATACGAGGCAATGATGCCCTGCTTCTGCTCGCGGGTCAGGTGCCGGAAGATGGCCGGAATTTGCCAATCGTCTTCGGGGCCTACTTCAGGCACGTCGAACCCGCGCGGATCGAGCCGGTTGCGGTACTCGATGGGGAAGTGAAACGGCGAGTGCGGCTGGCGAAAGCTGACCACCAGAAAAAACGGTCGTTGCGTGCCGGCCGTGGCCAGAAAGCGGTCCGCCTCTTCGGCCAGATAAGTGCTCAGCATGTCGGCGTCCCACAACGCCAACGGCAAATACGAACCGTTCAGCCACACTTCGGCCGGGTCGCGAAAAGGACGCCATTTCTTGGGCAACACCGCGATCTCGTTCGGCACGGGCCGCGGCCCGCCACGGGCTTGCAGAAATTTGTGGTAAGCCGCCTTGTCAAGATGCTTATCGAAACCGTGCAGCAGGCGGCTATTGAAGTGCATTTTGCCGAGCGCCACAGTCTGATAGCCGGCCGCGGCCAACATTTCGGCCAGCGTCACTTCGCTCTCGGGCAGCGGCGTAAGAAGCTGCGTAACGCCCACGGTTCGCGGATAGCGGCCCGTTAGAAACGACTGCCGCGAAGCCGTGCAAACCGGCGAGTTGCAATAAGCCCGATCGAAACGCATGCCCTCGGAGGCCAACCGGTCGATGTTCGGTGTGCGGACCTGCCGGTTGCCATACGCACTGCACACATAAGGGGCATGGTCGTCGGAAACAATCCACAACACATTCGGGCGCTGTTCCCCGCGGGCAGCCGCGCTGCCGCCAAGCAGGCACATGCACACCAACCCCAGCATCCATACCAACGCCAACACAGCCTGTGTGCGGCCGGCCCCTTCGCTTCGCCGATCACCTCTTCGATGACGCAAGCCGAAAATGAAAACCCTGCCTTGCATGGTTGTGCACCTCGCTGGTTGTTCGTCGTCGTTGATCGCCGCCTTCTTTTTCGCCCCTTTTCGCCGGCGGCTTTGGTTCGAGCTTATTGCTCTCGGCACCCGTTCGCCGCACACCGTGATGATCGTCTCCGTGACATATCGAGTCAAACCTGGCCGGCCGGCAGCCTTCGTTGGCCCCGGCGCTGTGGGGCCGACAGACACGATGCAACGCGCAGCCCGTGCAAGGCAACAAAAAACGGCGGCCCGACAAGACCGCCGTTTGCCCCTTTTTCTCAGGGATGATACCGCTCTGTTTTTTCAACGTTCAACGCATCTTAACGCCTCTCAACGCAAACCAGCACCAACGCCCATTAGCTTGCGCAATGCAGGCCGGGTTTCATTTAATGCGGGCCAGCGTCAGCTAGTGGAAGTCGCAATCCGTTCAACGCAGCCCCGCGGTGACGCTGAAGGCCTCGAGCGCCAGCTCTTTAACGGCCTTCAGGTCGAGCTTACCGGAACCGAGAATCGGGATCTCCTCCACCTGACGGAAGCTGTCGACCGCGGGAATCCACAGGTTCGGCAAGCCCGACTCGGCCATTTCGCGCCGCAACTGGTCGATCGGTTTTTCGAGTTCGGTGTGCAGCACGATGAGCCGCTCGCCCTTCTTTTCGTCGGGTATGGCGGTGACCACTGCGCGGATCGCGTCGTCTTGCGGTCCTTCGCTCAGCAGTTTGTTGATGGTTTCCTCGATCAGAATGTGCGGCACCATTTCGCCGCCCAGTTTCGAGAAACGGCTCTCGCGGCCCGTGATGTGAATGAATCCGCCGGCGTCGATAAAGCCGATGTCGCCCGTCACGTACCAGCCGTCGCGAATCTTCTCGGCCGTCAGGTCGGGTCGGTGCAAATAACCCTTCATCACGTTGGGGCCGCGCACCAGAATCATGCCCGGCTCGTCCACTTCCAGCTCTTCGCCCGTTTCAGGATGGATCACTTTGGCTTCGCAGCCCGGAATGGGCCGCCCGACCGTGCCTTCTTTGGCGCCCTGCTTCTCGACGCCCACGTCGCGACTTGGCGGAACGTTGATGGCGATCAGGGGCGACATTTCCGTTGCGCCGTAAGCCTCGCTGGGTCGCACGCCGAAACGTTGCTCGAAGGCGTCGGCCAACTCGCGCGGCAGTTTTTCGGCGCTGGCAAACACTACCTCGAGCGTCGAAAAATCGTCCGGGTTGCAGCGCTTCAAGTACGTTCGCAAGAAGGTCGGCGTACCCATGAAGATGGTGCCACCGTATTTCCGCACCAACTCGCCCACCGGTTTGGCCTCCAGCGGGCTGTAGTGATACACGCCCATCGGGTCGAGCGCCAGCACGGTCCACATCGTGGCCGTATAGCCATACGAGTGGAAGAAGGGCAGCACGCCGACGGCCACATCCTCGATGCGCAGATGAACCACCTTTTGAATGGCCTCCACGTTCGAGGCCACGTTCTTGTGCGAGAGCATCACGCCCTTGGGTTCACCGGTTGATCCGGAAGTGAACAACACCGTGAGCGTGTCGTTTTCGTCGATCTTGTGCAGGCCGAGCCAACGTTCCAATAGCGGAAGCGGCCAGAGATAGGTTTGTGCCGCCGCCGCCAGCTTGTCGCTCAGGCGGACCTTGCCGATAAAGTCTTCCAGATACACCAGCTCGGCGTCGATATCGAGCTTCAGCTTTTGCATCAGCTTGCGGCTGGTCAGCACGTGCCGGATGCCGCACTGCTCGATGCACGAGTTGATCACCTTCGACGAGCAGGTGTAGTTCAGGTTTACCGGAATCCGGCCGCAAAGCGGCACGGCCGCGTTGGCCAGAACACCACCGGCCGAAGGGGGCACCAGCAGGCCGACATATTGTTCGTCCGGATCAAGCACTTCGCGCTCGAGCAGCCGGCGGAAGATCAACGACCTCAGCATCAACTGCGCCCCGGTCATCACGGTGCCCGTCGAGTCGGCCACCTTGCGGCGGGACATGCTGCGCCGGCACATCCGCAAAAACGCCTTCGGCAATATGTATTGAATCTTGTTTCGCTTGCTCACGCCTTGAGCTCCCAATCGTTGGACCGCGACTTCGACTTCCTCCACGTCGCGCGGGCAATCGAGCGGCTGGCCGAAATGCACCGAGACCGGATACGGCCAGCGTCGCGGCCGCTTCCAAAACGAAGTCCCGCCACGGTAACTAAAGATACTCCCCCAAAGCCCATCGAGGTAGACCGGTATTATTGGAACGCCGGTTCTCTTCGCGATCGCCAGCACGCCCGGCCGAAACGGCTGCATGCGGCCATCGCGGGTGATTCGTCCTTCGGGAAAAATGCAGACCAGTTCGCCCCGTGCCACGGCCTGCCGGGCTTCGCTCAATGTGCGGGCCACCGACTTGCGTCCGGCCTCGGGTTTGATCGGAATGACGCCGAACCAACGTGCCAAACGGCCCACGATCGGTCCGGACACATAGTCGGCGTAGCCGATCATCCGCACTTCTCGGGGGCATGCCAGAATGATCAGCACGCCGTCGAGCCACGAGACGTGGTTGGCCACCAGAACCGCCCCTCCCTTGGAAGGGATGTGCTGGCGGCCCTCGACCCGAATGCGGTACACCACGCGGCTCAGCATCCGCACCAGAAAACGTACGGTCGGCGCCGGCAGTCGCCACACGCCGTACAACGCCACGGCCAACGTGGCCAGACCGCAAATCAGAAAAATCATCCGTGCGGATACGCCCCACACATCGTGCAACAGATAAAACAAACCGGCCACACCCAACGTGGCGGCAAACGTCAATTGGTTCGCCGCGGCCAATACGGCGCCCCGCGTGCGCACCGGGCTGCGGTCTTGCAAATACGATTGCAGTGGCACGTCGAACAATCCTCCGAAGGCACCCAGCAAAAACAGGCACGCGCAGGCCACGACGAACGAGTGGGCCACGGCGGTCAGCATGATGGCTGCCGCGGCAATGCCCACCGCGCCCACGGGCACCATGCCCAGTTCGATGCGCCCATCGGACCATAAGCCGGCCAGCACATGACCCAGCCCCACCCCCAAGGCCAACGCGGCCAAAAGCGGTCCGATCTGCTGCTGCTCGAGCCCGAGGTGCTGCGTGCCGAACAAGTCGATATTCATCTGCGCCAGGGCCGCCAGTCCCCAAAAGAAGGCGATGCCCAGCGCTACTGCTAGCAATGGTTGGTTGCCGCCCAGTGCTTTCAGGTCACGCCACGACTCGCGAACCAGCAGCCACGGCAACGGCCGCTTGCTGCCGGGCGATCGCAACCCGGTGAGAAACACGCTCGAAACCAAACCCGCCACGGCCACGCCCAGCAGTGCGGCCGCGCTGATCCAAAGCCGCTCGGTGCCGTCGGGGCCGGTCAGCCCATAAAGCCAATTGCCCGCCACCGACCCGATTACAACGGCCACGATTGTTGTGAGCCCGATGATGCCGTTGCCGGCCGAAAGACTTTCCTTTTTCAGCATCTCGGGCAGGCTGCCATATTTCGAAGGCCCGAACAGCGCACTTTGCGTTCCCATCAAAAACACAACCGCCAACAGGCCCCACAGGTTGCCCCAAAGAATCGAGGCCACGCCCAAGCACATAATGATGACTTCGGCCACTTTGCAGCCGATCATCACCTGACGTTTGCTGAATCGATCGGCCAGCCATCCGGCCGGAGCGGCGAACAAGACGTACGGCAGTACGAAACAGGCCAACCCTGCCGAAAGGGCCATGGCCTCGCGCCCCGCGCCCACCAGATGTTTTCCGATCGGCACCACGAGCCAGCGAAACATATTGTCGTTCAGCGCGCCTAAAAATTGCGTGACCAGCAGGGCCATGAATCCTCGCGACCACACGCCGGCCGGTTCGGCTTCGTG
>WGDQ01000875.1 GCA_015493185.1 Planctomycetaceae bacterium | reverse complement strand
GTTTCCGGATAGCCTCTCAGACTCGAGCCAGTCGACAGACCAGTCGATTCCTGCCCCCGAACCCTACACGGACGTGCAATGAGCGAAGCTTCGCCCTCCCCTGCCCCGCCTGCGGATGAGTCGGTACCGTTTCTCACGCGCATTGTCGAGGTCTTTCTGCGCGGCGACGTGGCCATATTGCTCACGGTGGTTTCGCTGGTAGCCGGAGCCGTGGCGTTGGTGCTTACGCCGCGCGAAGAAGAGCCACAGATCGTTGTGCCGCTGGCAGATGTCGTGGTTCGCGCGCCGGGACTATCGGCGGCCGAGGTCGAGCGTCAGGTGGCCGAGCGGCTTGAAAAGCTGCTATTCCAGATCGACGGGGTCGAATACGTCTACTCGATGTCGAAGCCCGGTCAGTGTGTTGTGACCGTGCGCTTCTATGTTGGCGAAGATCGCGAAGATTCGCTCGTCAAACTCTACAACAAAATCACGTCGAACACCGACCAGATTCCTCCCGCTGTGACTCAGTGGGTGGTGAAGCCGGTCGAAGTGGACGATGTGCCGATTGTGATCGTGTCATTGTGGTCGGAAAAGACCGACCGGTACGGACACTTCGAATTGCGACGGATCGCCGAACAGTTGCAGAAGGAGTTGCAAGCGGTACAGAACACGAACCGTGTGTGGGTGGTTGGTGGGCGTCCGCGACGCATTCGGGTCGAGCTGGATACGGCGGCCATGGCGGCCCGGCACACCGCGCCGTTGGAAATCGCCACCGCGCTGCGGGCGAGCAACGTAAACGTGCGAGCCGGGGCTTTCGAACAGCAGGACCGCGAGTTTCTGGTCGAGGCGGGCACCTTCGTGCCACATGCCCGAGCACTGGAACGTCTGGTCGTAAAAGTCTGGAACGGGCGGCCTGTGTACCTTAAGGACGTTGCCCGCGTGCTCGACGGTCCTGCCGAAATCGACAACTACAGTTGGATTGGCTTCGGACCGGCCAACGAGACCGAGCCCCGCAAAACCGAATATGTATTTCCCGCTGTGCATTTGGCCGTGGCCAAGCGCAAGGGAACCAACGCCGTGTGGGTAGCCGAGGCCATCGACGAGCGAATGCGGGCTTTGCAGGCGACGCACTTTCCCGATGGGGTTCACTACCGCATCACCCGCGACTACGGCGAAACGGCCAAAGACAAGGTGGACGAGTTGGTTGAAGGGTTGGCCGTGGCCGTGCTCACGGTGGTCGGGCTGATCGGCATTGTGATCGGCTGGCGGGCCGCCTTGGTGATTGCTCTGGCCATACCGGTTTGCTACGGCATCACGCTTTTCATCAACTTGCTGACAGGCTACACGATCAACCGGGTGACCATGTTTGCACTGACGTTGTCGTTGGGGCTGCTGGTCGACGACCCGATTACCGACGTGGAAAATATCGCCCGCTACTTCGCCATGCGCATTTTGCCGGCCCGACCTTCGGTGTTGCGGGCCATTCAAGAGGTGCGGCCGGCGCTGATTCTTTCGACGCTGGCGATCATCGTCAGCTTTTTGCCGCTGATGTTCATCACCGGCATGATGGGGCCCTACATGGCGCCGATGGCAATGAACGTGCCGCTGACGGTGAGCGTTTCCACTGTGGTGGCGTTCGTAATCACGCCGTGGCTGGCAATGGTTTCGTTGCGACGGATGCTCGACCCGGATTCGAAGCAGCCGCGTTTCGAGCTGGAGAAACGACCGCTGTATCGGTTCAGCAAGCGTGTGCTGGGGCCCATTCTCGATCGACGGTGGTTGTGCTGGGTTGTGCTTGCAGGTGTTGTGCTGTTGATGCTGGCATCGCTGACGTTGCCTGTGCTGCGGATGATTCCGCTGAAGATGTTGCCCTTCGACAACAAGAACGAATTTCAGATCGTGATCGATATGCCCGAAGGCACGACGCTCGATCGCACGGACGTGTTGGCCCGGCGCCTTGGTCGCGTGCTGGCGGGCGTGGCCGAGGTTCGAGACTACGAGATTTATGTGGGCGTGCCCTCGCCAATGGACTTCAACGGCATGGTGCGGCACTACTTCCTGCGACGTGGTCCGAACCTGGCCGACATTCGCGTGAATCTTGTGATGAAAGACTACCGGGAACAGCAGTCGCACGAGATTCTACTTCGCTTGCGCAATCGACTGACCGAAATCGCCACGTCGATGGGGGGCCGACTGAAGCTTGTTGAGGTGCCGCCCGGCCCTCCGGTGCTCGCAACGATCACGGCCGAAGTGTATGGACCGAGCGATGCCGCGTATGCCGACATTCAAAAGGCTGCCCGCCGTGTCGAGGCCCGCTTGGCCCGCGAACCGTTGGTGGTCGACGTTGATACGACGATCGAAGACCGGCAAACGCGGTGGATTTTTGAAACCGACAAACCGAAAGCGGCGGTATCGGGCGTTTCGGCTGAGAACATCGCAAGGACGATGCGGGCTGCTTTAGGAGGATTGCCGGCCACGGTGTTGCACAATCCGCGCGAGGTCAACCCACTTTGGATCGAACTGCGTTTGCCGCGGGCCTCGCGCTCGGCCCTGGAACAGCTTGAAGAAGTGTACGTGGTGGGCGAAGGCGGACAACTGGTGCAGATCGGCGCGTTGGGCAAGTTTGTCGAGCGGGCGGACGATCAGACGATTTACCACAAAAACCTGCAACGCGTGGTTTACGTGTATGGCGAAGTGGCGGGGCGCGCACCGGCCGAAGCCATTGTGGACATGCTTCTCGATCGCGTTGACGAACCGGCAAGCGAAGAACAAAAGGCCGAACCTCGTCCGTTGGCCGCGCGCACGTGGTTGCGACCCGGTGGCGGCGATCCGTGGTCGATTCCCGAGGGCTTTCGCGTCGAGTGGGCGGGCGAGGGCGAATGGAAGATCACGCTCGATGTGTTTCGCGACTTGGGCATCGCCTTCGCCGCCGCACAGGTAGGCATTTTTGTCATTCTTATGTTTCAAACCCGCAGCCGCGTGATGCCTTTGGTGATTATGCTCGCTATCCCGCTCACGCTGATCGGCATCATGCCGGGCTTTTGGATTCTAAATCAAATCGTCGACCGCCCGATCGATGGTTACCCGAACCCCGTGTTTTTCACCGCAACGGCCATGATCGGAATGATCGGACTATCGGGCATTGTGGTACGCAACTCGGTGGTGCTGATCGACTTCATTCACCATGGTCGTGAAGAGGGGTTGCCTATGCGCGAGGCCGTGATTCGTAGCGTGGCCATCCGCACGCGCCCCATCCTGCTAACCGCGGGCACCACACTGCTAGGCAACTGGGTAATCACGCTCGACCCGATTTTTTCCGGCCTTGCATGGTCGATTATCTTCGGCATTCTGGCCTCGACGATCTTCACGCTGATCGTCGTACCGATTGTTTGCTGGTTGCTTTATCGATACACGCCGGTTCATCACTGGCGAGGCGAAGCCGAAGAAGTGCTGCTCAACGGCTGAGCCGAGGCGGCCATTTCGCGAAGACGTTGCTGCGCCTCGCGACTTTTCAGAAATGCCACCAGGTCGACGAATTCCTGAAACGACAGTTGCGCCACCACGCCGTCAGGCATCAGGCTTTTTTTGCTGGCCGAGAGTTCGTCGATCTCGTCTCGCGGAAGCGTGATGTCGCGGCCCTCGGCATCGCGGAGAACGATGCTGCCCGGTTCGTCCTTGACTTTCAGTCCGCTGTAAACCTGGCCGGAAGCGGTCGCGGCGACAAAGGTCTGGTAGCCTTCCTTGATCTCCTTCGACGGGTCGAGAATCGATTCCAGGATTTTGGCCACACTGTGGGTTTCCCAGATTTTGGTCAGATCGGGGCCAACCTGTCCTCCCACGCCTTCGAGCCGATGGCATTTCGCGCATTGGCTCTTTTGCGTATCGAGAAACACGCGTCGCCCATTCTCTGGATTGCCGGTGGTGGCAACCAATCGCTCGACGCGTGCGACCTCGTCCGGCTCGAGCGAGACGAGCAAGCCACCGCGAAAAACTTGCGTGAGCAGCGCCGCGATCTGGCCGTTCGGGTCTTTTTGCGCATGCGTTTGCAGCACGCCGGCAACGATCGGTAGATACTGGCGATCGATTTGCCCCTCGACGAATCGCTGGCCGAGTTGTATAGCCTGCTGGCGGTCGGCCCCGAGTGCCCGGATGGCGGCGCGCACCACTTCAGGGTCTTTATCGTTGAGCAGACGCATGGCGATGGGTACAGCACGCTTGAAATCGACCGAGGCTACCACGCCGATCAGGTCGGCCCGCAGCGGGCCTTGCTGGGGATCGTCGGCCATTTGTGCCAACCGATCGACAACGGTTTCTACGCCGGGTGGGCTTTTGCCGGCCCAGGGCAAATCGTGCTGTCGCAACTTGCTCAATGCCGCGACGATGACGCGGCGTTCGGCGAGTGTGCGTTTTTCATCGGCCAACGCGTCGGCCAAAGCACCGGCAACCGCGACAAGTTCGTGATCGCCCACCAATTGGGCAATGCCGGTGCGCACTTCAGGATCGGTGTGGTTCAACAGTTCGACAATGATTGGCAATACGTCCTCGGAGCTTGGACCGCCAACCATGGCCAATGTTCGAACGGCCGCCAGCTTTAGCGCGGCGCTCGCGTCCGCATGATCGAGCAGCCAACGTTTCACCGCGGTGGCGTCGACAGGCGGCTCGAGCTGAATCTGTGCGTACGTGCCGATTACCGCGATCAACTGTTGTTCGTCAAGGTGCTGCGATCGGCTCAATACGCGATCAAGGGCGGCCACGGCCGGTCGGGTGCGTAACGCCTGCAATTCGGCAACGGCAAAGGCACGATCGTCGTCATCGGGGCTCGTGGCTGCTTCGGCCAGCAGATTCAAGCCGACATCGCCGGTGCGCTCCAAGCCGCGCAGAATGCCATCGTGCAGGTAAACATCGCGCCGATCATCGGCACGCAAGGCGTCGAACAAGCGCTGAGCAGCACGCCGTCGGAGCGGATCGCCCGGTTCGAGCAACGAGGCCACCTGACCCAAGGCCATGGCCGCTGCCCGTCGGGCCGCCGGGTGGGCATCGTCGAGCGAATGGCTCAGTGCGTCGACAAGCATCGACGTTACCTGAGGGCGGGTTGTGTTGCGGGCCAAGGCGTCGGCAGCCAATCGGCGAATATCGGGATCGGCATCATTGAGCAGCGCGATCATCCGATCAGCAACATCGTTGTTGTAGAAGTAGCAGGCGCCCCCCAACGCGATGGCCCGCGTCGGCGGCGCTTGCGAGGCGTCGCAGGCGATGGCCAGAAAGCGATCGCGCGTGGCCTCGCCGCCACGGCGGATCAACGTCCATTGCACGCGTCGGCGAAGTTCGAAATCGGGGGTGTCGAGCCGTTTCCACAGCTCGTCGTCCGAAAGGTCTGCGAGTCGGGCCCAAGTGTCCATCGAGCCGCGAGCGATGGCGGGCGCTTGGTCGATGCCGCTCCACGTCAGACGGTAGATGCGTCCGTGTTTTCCATCGCCCCATAGGCGTCCGGCGCCGCCCGAATCGGTATGCCAATCGACAATGTAAATCGCTCCGTCGGGGCCCATCACAGCTTGACAAGGGCGAAACAGCGGATCGTCCGATTCCATGAGCACAAATTGTTTAACAACTTTGAACGTGCTGCCGTCGCGTTCGACTTGGTAGGCCCGCACCAGCCGGCGATATACGTCGGGATAGATCAGCAACCCGCGGAAGAAGTCGGGAAAGCGGGTGCCCTGGTAAATCAGCAAACCCGCCGGCGAACCGCGGCCGGTTTTCAGCATCGATGGCATACGTCCCGGCGCCTCGCCGAAGACGGCGCCGCGTTGGAAGTCTGTGCGGCAGCAAACCGTGCCGGGCAGCAGACGCCATCCGTAGTCGGCACCTTCTTGAACGTGCATCAGCCGCACGCCCTGAAATTTCGATCCATCTTCCTGATCGTTGTCGACGTGGAACATGTTGAACATGTGGTCGAATACCACGTCGCGATAGGGATTGCGAAAGCCGCGGGCGAACTCGGCCAACTGCGAACCATCAGGGCGGCAACGAAAGATGGCGCCGCATCGCAACACCGTGGCCCGCGAGCCATCGCTTCCTTCGCCGCGGTTGTCGTCGTCGCCCGAGGTGATGAACAGCCAGCCATCGTGCGATAGTGTCATGCCCGAGGCCTGATGATGATGAAAGCCACACAGCCCGCGAACGATCTCTTCCTCAATGTCGTAGGGGCCGTCAGGCTGCGACTGCCGGCGGCGAATGATGTGCCCCAGCGAAGAAAGGTAAATCCAACCATCTTTGAGCAGCAGGCTCGAGGGAATTTCCAAATCGTCGAGCAGCACACGAGCGCGTTCGTAAACGCCGTCGCCGTCTTCGTCGACAAGCTGCTTCAGCTCGTCGAAAACATCCTTCTTCATGCGGTTGACGATGCCGGTTGTGCCGTCTTGAAACGTGACCGTGTAGGCTTCGTGGTGCGACTCGGTGCCAACGCGCCATTCGAGAACGTGCGGTGTGCCGTCATCGGCGAAGGCCATGCCCACCGGGTTGATCACAACCGGTTCTTGCGCCACGACCTCGACCCGGATGCCCGCGGGAGTGCGCATGCCCTTGAGCCGGGGATCGCCATGGCTTTGGTCTACCATGCGAACCCACTTCGGCGTGGGACGCGGTGGAAACTCGTTTTGCGTGTAGTCGTCGCCGGGCTCGGCTGCCGTCGCGGCCATCTGCCATCCGCAGAACAAGCACAGCGCGGCGAGCGGCAGCAGGCCGCGAAACGCGCGGCAAAAGGGCGCGATGATCGACCGAAACGCAATGTTGCGGTTCATTTCGGGAAGTCTCCTCTAGGGTATTGGCGCAACCGGCTTGGGCCGTGGCGAAAGTTTCTGCAAGATATCTTTACTTGGGTGGGGGAGAGATAAGTGCAAGCGTATGTGGTGAGAAAAGGTGAGAAAAAGCGAGGAGCAGCTTTGCAGCACGTGGCATGTCGTAAACCAGATGCCCGCGGCACTGGGGCCGCCGCTCGGCTTTGCCGAATGGGGCGATGGCCGCCATGTGGGCCGCCGAATGGCAAAATAGCGGATTGCCGGCAAAGCAAGCGGGCGGTTGGCTACCCTCCCGATTGAAACCAGCCTTGTGGCACGGGTCAAGCGCGGCTCCCGTATCGCCTCGGGAGGCGATACAGCACGGCGTTTCGGCGGCGGATGCACTGGTTTTGCTCGTTTCGCGGGCGGGACATGGTGTGGGCGAACGATGCGCAGGCCGCGATAGGCTGTTTGAACTGCTCGAACGCCTTTCACCAACGAAGGGCCACGGATATAATTGCACCCCGATTGTCGCACGCTACGACCGGTTTCCTCGTATTTTTTCGAGGTGAAGCCGGTTTTTTTGCTTTCCCCATGCCCGGAGTTCATGTGCCATGGCCAAACCGCATCGGAAATTGAAGAAAGCCAATCATGGCAAACGGCCCGCCAACAGCAAGGCCCGCAAAGCGAAGCGGCGGCTCGTCAAAACCTGAAATCCTGCGTTCGCCGACCGCTACGCCAAGCCCTCGTATCTCGCGGAGAAACCCGACGCGCCAGCCGTCTTCCGCTGTGTCGGCGTTCCCCGTTCGGCGATCTTTCAGATTTTTTAACCGTTCCGGCGAGGCTGCGAACGTGACGACGGTCGGCTCGTGGGCGAGTTGCCCGTTTGAAGAATTTGTTCCCTGGGAGAGTAAGCGTGGCATCGAAAGATCTGATTCTCGATCCTTCCGAGTACGATCTCGACCACGTGGTGGCCGATCTCGAAGAAATCCGTCGCTACAATCGTCAGCGATTCGAAATGGAACAGTTGACGGCCATCGTTTACGAGGACCGCGATCGAAACGTTTGCGCAGGATACAAAGACGTCGGGCACGACGAATTCTGGGTGCGTGGGCATATGCCGGGCATGCCGCTGATGCCGGGAGTTGTGATTTGCGAAGCGGCCGCGCAACTGTGCGGTTACTACGTGAAGAAGTACAATTTGCTTGGCGATGCCACGATCGGCCTGGGCGGAATCGACAAGGTGCGGTTCCGCGATCCGGTGTTGCCCGGCTGCCGATTGGTGTTGGTGGCCGAATTGACACGGCTGCGGCGGGGTGTGCTGTCGATCTGCCGCTTTCAGGCGTTGGTTGATCAGACGCTGGTTTGCGAGGGGCAAATCCGAGGGATCGCCCTGCCTGACGACTTGCTTTCAGAAGCCGCCGCGCAGCAGTGAAACGTGGTGCGCAGCCGCGGCTGCGGTAGTCAGTGTGTGGCTTGTGTGGCTACCGCTCGGCCGATCGGCGGCCGTGTCTTTTTTTCTCTGGCTGGCATCGGTCCGACAGCGGTGCGCCTTTCTTGCTTGATCGAGCACAGGGGCGTGTTGCCGCTCGCCGGGACGTTGCTTTTATCCCGCTTGTGATTCGAGTGGACGATGGGACGCAGGGCACTCCGCAAGATCGATCCCAATTTGGATCTCTCGCGGCATCTGCTTCATCTTGAGGAGCTGGCGGCGCCTTTGGATGGCGCGGCGCTGTTTGGCCGCAGCGCGCCATTGGAATTGGAAGTCGGATCGGGCAAAGGGCTGTTTCTGGCAACGGCGGCAGCCGATCATCCCGATCGCGATTTCTTGGGCGTGGAAATCGCGTACAAATACGCCCGATTCACAGCGGCGCGCCTGAAAAAACGGGAGTTGCCCAACGCAAAAGTCATTCATGGCGATGCGCAGCGACTGCTGAGCGAGTGGGTGCCTGATGAATCGTTGGCAGCCGTCCATGTTTATTTTCCCGATCCGTGGTGGAAAAAGCGCCACCGAAAGCGGCGCATCATGAACCGCACGTTCGTTCGTCAGGTGCAACGCGTGTTGCAACCCGGCGGACTGCTCCACTTCTGGACCGATGTTGCCGAGTATTTTGAAGCGGCGCTCGACGTGTTGGCCCAAGAAACCCGGCTGCTAGGTCCACAGGCCGTCGAAGCCCGACCGGCAGAACACGATCTGGATTACCGTACGCATTTCGAACGCCGCATGCGGCTTCACGACCTGCCGGTATATCGCAGCATGTTCCGCAAGCCCGCCTGATTGAACGAGGGCTCGTGCTGCCCCTGGCCGATGCTGGCTGCTGTGCCGATGCTGTTGTTGCTGATGTCTCTGCTAGCGGCAAAAGCTGCGCCTGTGCAAACGCAGGTTCTGCGCCTCGCTGGCTGAGTTGGCCGATGTACCGAGGATCATGCGGCACCGGCAAAGAAACAACGTGCTTCTTCAGGACGCGGTGGACTGGCGCGGATGTGGTGGCCGACGTCGCACAGCGCGAGCCGGCGCGAACGACGAAGAAATCCTCGGTTTTTTAGGGCATTGCCGCCTGCGTCTCGGAGTTGTTGGCCGCGGCTCGCCGCGAACTGCCCGTCCATAGCGCATCATCTCACGGTACGGTCTGTGCGATGACATTCGGAGAGTGAAGAAGGCCGGCGCCGTTGGCACTCGGTTTGCATCGGCCTGCGGTCGAACAGCCTGCGCGCGGGTGCCCGTTATGCGGTTCGATGGCACAAACTGTCGCGGGCCATCGGAATCTGGGGGAACTGAGGGATCGGGCCGCTACGGGCAGTAGCGCGAAACAAGGGAAGCAAACATCATGGCGGTTACAGGTTTGCCGTTGGTCCAAGCCGCTGGCACGGCGGCCCGAACGACGGGCAGCATCGTCGATGCCACGAGGCGATTGCTGGGCGAGTCGCTGTCAGAAACGCCAGCCAAAGGCCTCGAATTGCAGCGGTTATCGAGTCGACCACGGCTGCGCGACATTGTGGGCCGTTACGATTTGGAACGCATCTCGCCACGCGATTTCTCGAATTTGGCTCGCCAGTTGCGCGACGCCGGTTTGATCAGCGATGAAGAATTTCAGCAGTTGGCCGCAATCCGCGTCGACCTGGAGTTGGCCGGCGTCGATCCGGATGAACGCATCGATCTGCTC
>WGDQ01000874.1 GCA_015493185.1 Planctomycetaceae bacterium | reverse complement strand
GGTTCAGACTCCCCTTCTGCTGTTCGAGCTGTATCGCGCTGGTTGCGCGCCCGGCTCGGGTCGCATGTCCGCGACAGTGACTTCCGCGACTTCTGCGTGTTTCCGAACGCTTCGGTCGGGTTGGTGGTTTGCAGCCGACCGGCTCGACGATGACGACCACCCGGGGCGTGCTTTGTCGAACTGCCGGGCTGCCGGAGATGCGGCAAGTCTTCTTTTTCAGGTTGCCGCGTGTTTTGTTTGCCAGTCCGCTGCGCGTCTGCCCCTTGGCATTGCCCGTGGCAGCTTGTCGAGTTGTCGAGTTTTGGTCCTGTCACAACGACGCGCCGACTGAGGCTCTCCACAAAGCCTGCCGTCGTCCGTTATCGACCGGCAAAAAGCATCGGCATCAGCGACATTGTGCCGGCCGCGGTCGAACGGACTTCGCAGTTGGCAATCGCATCGAATCTGCCGATCGGTCGGCGACGGCCGGCGTAAACAACTCGCGAGATGCGCAGACGGCGGCAGCCCTGTTTTGCGCAAACGCTAGAACCGGCACGCCGGGGCCGCCTCGATGGTGCGTGGCGGCAAGCTTGAAAAAGACAGCCCGACGGCCAGAAACGTGGTGATTCGTCGATCCCTCAAAGATCGACTTCGCGGCGCGGCTTGCCATTTGTTGCGGTGTGGTGCGGCGCAACGCGAAGCCGCCGTATCTATCTGCCGGCAGGCAACGTGAGAATCGTTCAAAGCTCGAGCTGTTTGGCGATGATCTCGTACATCACCTCGGTGGCGCCGCCACCGATACGGTCGAGGCGAATGTCGCGATAGGCCCGTTCGACCAGATACTCGTTGAAATAGCCGTATCCACCGTGCAGTTGCAGGCAATCGTCGATGATGCGAAAAGCCGCTTCCGAGGCGAATGCCTTGGTCATGGCCACCTCTTTCAGGCTTGGCATGCCACGCACCACGCGCCAGGTGGTGTGGTACACCAACTGCCGTGCTGCTTCGAGTTCCATGTAGCTTTTGGCCAGCCGCTGGCGTGTCACCTGCATGTCGGCCAGCGTACCGAAGCCCATGGGCCGCTGTTGCGTGTAGCGAACCGTTTCGGCCAATACGGCGTCGGCCGATCCAACGCAACCGGCAGCGATCACCAGCCGTTCGTTTTCGAAACACTGCATGATCTGATAGAAGCCACGATTGAGTTCGCCCAACAACGCATCGGCCGGCAACGAGCAGTTGTCCAGCGTTAGCAGGCCGGTATCTGACGCACGGCGGCCCAGCTTGCCCTTGAGCTCTTCGACCGTGAAGCCGGGAGTGTCGCGCTCAAGCAAAAACATGCTGATGCCTCGATGGCCGGCCGAGGGATCGGTTTTGGCGGCAATGAAAAACAAATCGGCCTGCACGGCATTGGTGATGAAAATTTTCGAACCGTTCAGTTGCCACCGGTCGCTCTGACGACGGGCCGTGGTTTGCATGGCCGCCACGTTGCTGCCCGCCGAGGGCTCGGTAATGCCCAAGGCACCCACTTTGCGTCCGGTCACCATGTCGGGCAGGTACCGCTCCTTTTGCGCATCGCTGCCAAAACGGTTGAGATGCGGCAGGGCGATTTCGGCATGGGCACCAAACGCCATGCCCGGGCCGCTCGATCGCGCACGCGACATTTCTTCGGCAATGACCACGGCCATGCGGCAGTCGGCCCCAAGGCCGCCGTATCGGGGGTCGACACTGTGACCAAACAGCCCCAATTCACCGCCGCGCAGGAAAAGCGATTTCGGAATGCGGCACTGGGCTTCCCACTGGTCGGCATGGGGATTGATTTCCCGCTCAACGAACTGGCGAACCGTTCGCCGAAGCTGGTGATGTTCGTCGTCGAAAAGGAAATGTTCTGAAGGCCGATCGGCCGATGGGGCAGGTTCCGACACGATGCGGTTTCCTCCGTCTTGAACAAGGTGATCGCTGTTACGAGAACTCGTGCATTGCCACGGGCCCAGCCCAGCGGACGGCGCGGCCAACTGCGCGGTACGGCAAGGCGAGCGGTACCACCTTTGCTACCGCTATTTCCGTTTCCAATTCGTCTCGGCCAACTGCGCGGTCCGACAAGCCGAGTGGTACAACGCCACCGAGTGATGCGAGCGGCTGTGCTACACGGCAAACCGTGCGGGCGGCACGGTAAACCGGGCGGCGCGAGCGACCGCATGGCGCGACCAAAACGCGTGAGACGAACGAAGCACGGAACTGCGGGCAGGCAGTCGGTGTTTCTGTTTTGTTTCCGAGGAGGAAACGGTCTCACGACCAGCGAGCCGGCTTGTCCGGCGACCGCGTTTGGTGAGTCGCAAAACGCATACTCGTCGGGACATGCCTGCGAGATGGTTGGGCATTCAGGCCGATTCCACTCGCACTGCTCCGGCGGTGTGGCCCGCTTGCGAACGTTGGCTTGCGGGCGTTGGGCCGCGAGGCCGTTTTGGGCTCTGGTGTTTCACCGGTCTATCACCATATCGTGTTGGGGCTCGCGAACCCAGCCGACAGCGGGGTGAGAGACAGCGCACGCATCGGCCGGGGCTGATCTGTGCCCGAATGTGGGCAGCATTTTCGCAATTTCTACAGAAAAGGCGTTTTTTCCTTGATACACCGCACCCCAGAGCGTTAGGCTGCTCGCACGGACCAGAGGGGGCTCTGTTCGGACACACGAGGAGGTGCATCGTGCTTTGCACTGTACGTGTCCGGGGGCCGTTGGCGCTATGCTGCGCCGCTCTTGTGGGCTGGTGCTGGCCAGCCATGTCGACCGACGCGGCGACTTTGGTTGTGGACCCGAGTCAAAGCGTCATCTCTCTTTCGGGCGTGATGCTCACGCCTTCTGGCATGTTTCCCGTGGAGAGCCAGCTTCCGGGAAGCCTGACCACAAACCTGGGAGGAACGATCGAAGCCGATCTCGATTTGCCGGGCTTCATCCGTTTCTCCGGCGGCAGTTTGGTCATGCCGCTGCCGCACCCCGGCCTGTTGTTGCCCGAGCCCGGTCCGGCCGATTTCGCCGGCTTGGTCGAGGGCGCTTTGCCGGGTGTCATCGCCTTTGGCGCGCTGCGCGACCTGGGCTTTGACATCAGTATGGGACTCGAAGACATCGGACCGGGAGGAAACTTTCCCGTGTTCGATATGGACTTCGAGTTCACCCAGGGGCGCCTCGACGCTGCGGCGGCGGGGTTGTTCAGCGGATCGTTCGACGTCACCGGTTCAGTGGTTGGCAACAACACACTGCTGCCGGGCAACCTGTCGTGGTTCGGTCCCAACCGCGTGCTGACGATTCCTATTGAGGCGGAGATGGTGTTCAACCTGCCCAGCCTGGGAATCACGCTCGATCTGGATGCCGTCGGCCAGATCGTTGCCGTGGGCCATGTGCCGGAGCCGACCACGCTGGTCCTGCTAGGACTCGGTATGGTGGGTTTTCTGGCCGTGGTTCGTCGCCAGACGGCCCAGTAGGCGCAAAAGGCGGCACGTGGTTGGCGGGTGCAAAAGCATGAAATTAGCCGCACCGCACCGTGCCGCTTCGCGCACAGCGCGGCCCAGGACGCCGGCAGCTACGGCGTCCTGGGCACGGCGTTGCCGCTCGGCCAGGCTGGGCGACATCTTCTCTTCTGTCGGCTCTCTTCTCGGTGGGCTACGATACGATCGGGACAAGCAACTGGATCGGGGGTAGGTGGCGCACCGCCGGATAAAGCCAGAGATTTGGCGAGCCGCGCGTTGCACTACCCATCTGTGGCTCAGTAACCTGATAGTTCCTGTGTCTGACGATGCCTTGCGACGAAACGCACCTGTGAGGAGAGATGCCCTGATGCGAAACGTAACCGTCACGCTGCCGCTATTGCTTTCGATTTTTACGCTGCCGACTTTGTGTGCTTTGGGGGCCGACGGAAACGCCGACGGCGGAAAAACAAAATCGGGCGAGGCGGCAAAGTTTACCGCCGAATTGGTTTTTCCGCTGCACCCGCAGCACAACCACGCACCGGGCATTGTCGAGTGCCCAAACGGCGATCTGCTGGCCTCGTGGTATCGCGGATCGGGCGAACGACGGGCCGACGATGTGGCCGTTTATGGCGCGCGGAAGCGCAAGGGAAGCGACACCTGGAGCGAGCCGTTTGTAATGGCCGACGTGCCGGGCTTTCCCGACGGCAACACCTGCATGATGATCGACGACGAGCAAAAGCTGTGGCTCTTTTGGCCCACGATCATTGCCAACACGTGGGAAAGCTGCCTGACGCGTTATCGAGTGTCGTCGAACTACGAAGGCGACGGCTCGCCGAAATGGGACTGGCAGGGCAGCATGTTTCTGAAGCCGCCGAAATTCAAAGAGCAGATGTTGGCCGAACTGGACCGGCTGGTGAAAGAGATGAGCCCGTTGCCGCCACCTCTGAAAGCCTTTGAAAAGGAGATCCGCCAACGGTTGGAGGATAAGCTCTATCACCGCTTGGGTTGGCAAGGGCGCTGCAAACCGACGGTGTTGCCAAGCGGCCGAATTTTGCTGCCGCTTTATACCGATACGTTCTCGGTATCGGTGATGGCGATCAGCGACGACGGAGGGCAAACCTGGTACGCGAGCGAGGCGCTGATCGGCTACGGCAACATCCAGCCCACCGTGCTCAGGCGCCGCGATGGTACGCTGGTGGCCTACATGCGCGAAAACGGTTTTCGCCACAAGATCCGCGTTTGCCAGTCGACCGACGATGGCCTGACGTGGGGGCCGGTGACCGAGTGCGAATTGCCGAACCCGGGAGCGGGGATCGACGGGGTGGTATTGAAAAGCGGCACGTGGCTGCTGGTGTACAACGACACCACACGGGGCCGCAATAGTCTGGCGGTTTCGCTTTCGCACGATGAAGGACGCACGTGGGACGTGACGCGGCACTTGGAAAAAGCCCGTAACGGCTCGTACCACTACCCAGCGGTAATCCAAGGTCGCGACGGCACGATTCACTTCATCTACAGCTATTTCGTCTCGGGCGGCAAGAGCATGAAGCACGTGGCCACCAACGAGGCATGGATCGCCGAGGGCGACCCGGCCCAGTGAACGGACGCCGAGCCGCGCCCGTCGCAACGGGACGCGCACACCCCAACTTCTTGCCTTCTTTACTTCACTTCGGCGCTTTTGGCGACCGTGCGAGATGTGAAGGATGCGGCGAGCGGTGCGCGCACGGGTGCCCTTGTGCCGAGAGATTGGGCGTCGCCGCTGCGCGCGGTGCATGTGGCACTGGGTTGCTGTGTTGAGTTGCGGTGTTGGGTTGCGGTTGTTGGGGGCTGTTGTTGGGGGCTGTTGTTGGGAGACGGCCCGTGTTTCGCACCGTGACCGGGGTGCGCGCGGCACGAGCTGCAAGGCGATCGAAGCGAAGTGAGCGGCGCGGGATGAATGGCCTAGGGGGCGCCAGGTCCGATTGGGGGCCTGGGGAGAACCTGTTTTTCGGGCGACCTGTGGCGACGCTACTGGCCAGACGATGGGTCGTTGGGCGGGCTTAGCGCATCGACCGCCAGCGTGATGAGCAGCAGCACCAGAGCGACGACCCACACGATACCGCCGGCGAGGGCCAGGCGGTCGAGCACGGCCGCACCCGCCTGGTCGTTCATAGCGGCGAGCAGCCGGCCAATGCCCAACAGCACGCAAATCAAGATGGGCAGCATGAGGGCCGCCAAGACGAGCGGGCTGAGAAACTGGCGAGGCTTCAAGGTTTTCCCTTTTTGCATAACCGGTACATTCTGCGCGGTGCCGCCAATCTCGCACGCGCGACCCTGCCCTGTCAATGGGCTGTGCATGCCATCAAGCCGGTAAATTTCATTGACTTACGATCATTGAGCCCCAGAATGGAATGGTAGGCGGTTCGCGGCCACCTTCCAGGATGACCCGCCCAAGCCCAAGGGGCGCAAACCCGATGGGGGCGGGTAAACACGTTGGGCTCGAGGGGCCGGTGGCATTCGGCCGCTTCGGGGCCCAAGAAGGCGAGCTGCGTTTTGTCGGGGCGGTTTTTCCGCGGGGTCGGGCGTTGCCATTGCTTTGCCTCAGAAGGCCTCCCTTTCCTGCCGGCCGTGGCGGGCTCCGACGCGGAACAGAACACTTCGCAAGCACTCATCGATTCACCTCGGGGCGGATATGGGCGGCACAATGGCCCGATTTCTCGCCGATTTCGTAGCCGGCACGATCGTGCGCCGTGGCGCCGCATGCCTGCTGCCGTTGATGTTGATGTTGATGTGGGCCCTGCCTGGGCCGGCGTGGGCGTCGACGGTGTTGCTGGACGACGGGCGGGTGCGTCAGGGAGCGATCACAACGCTGGCGAGCCTGATCGAGGATCCGCGAGGTTTCAACAGCTCAGATGCCGCCGCCGCACGATTGATTCTGATGTGCGACGACGGCCTGCGCCGGGTATTTGTGCCGAAACGCCGGGTGCGCGAGGTGCTCGAGTCGGATG
>WGDQ01000873.1 GCA_015493185.1 Planctomycetaceae bacterium | reverse complement strand
CGTCGCCCCGGAAGAACCAAAGAAGAACCAAAAGTCGTTCGGAAAAAGCAGCTAGTTCGCCAGCCGGTGCAGCTAGCCACCAAGTGCCCCAAAAAACTGCCCGCCGAGCGTCTGCCGAGCATGAATTTCCGGATTGTTCCCAGATTCGGCCGAGAACAGCAGCGCATTGCCTGAATCTTCTCACGGCGTTTTCTCTATCGTTGCGGTTTTCGATGCCCCGCAGACCGCCGCCGATTTCCGCATGCCGCCCGGCGGCGCGATCCACCGTGTTACCGTGTTGTTGTCGGGTTCGGCTGTCTCGGCGGGGCTATCGGGCATTTCCCTACCGCCCTCAGCCTCAACGACGTCAGATACCCGGCGTGGTCTGACACCGGCTTGGCGAAACAGGGCCACTGCGGTGGTTCTTTGGAAGGCGGACCGGGCATTTTCCGTTTTTTTCCGGTTTCGTCGTAGGCAATGGCCCACAGGCAGCCCCACGGCAGCCACAATTTCTTCTTTTTCTTTTATTTTTCATCCGGTCGCCCACTGTGAATCGGGGGGGCAACCACCGCGAAATTTGGAGTGATCTGGCGGTGTGGTTAGACTATTACATAGCTGAATTTCGGAACTCGGGTAGAGGCCCGCGGAGTCGGCGACAGGAAGCATTGGCGGCATGACAAAACACCCCGCCGCCCGGATGTTGCACAAAACAGGCACAGGCATGCTGGCAAACGGGGGCTGGCGCGTGTGTCCGCGCGGCAGAGCAGCGCGGTGTCGGGAGTCGTAAAGCACCGCATCTCTGCGCGTGCTGGGCTTGCGGCGCGCGTTCGTAGCGTCCGGGCCCACGGAGCTTTCTCCTCTCTTCGCTCTTTTCACGAACACGCACAATTCTCGTTTCCTGTCTCAGTCGATAGCACGAAGCTGTCTTGGCGGTGCCGACCGCGTTGCATAAGGACGAGCGCTCTTGCGATCAAGCTATTGGCGGAACATCGTTCTTCTGAGTTCGGTCGCCATCGGCGTTTTGGGCAGCGTCGTCGTTGGTGTTGCCGCCGATCGCGGTTCGAACACCGCCGCCGCGTCGCAGCGCGACGCTGCACAGAGCGATGACGAAGCACCACTACCCGAGCCTGCCGGTTTGCCATCGGTAGTGCCGGCTGGCGAGGCAACTCGCGAAGGCGATGCCGGTTCACAAGCCAAAGCGGCTGGACGCCCGCAGGGCCCGACTTCTGTCGTAGTGAAAGAAGTGGGGCCGCCCGTCTATTGGTTGCCAGACGCCAAAGGTCAACTACAGCCGGTAATCAACTGGTCGTTCGAAGAATTCGCGCGGCTGCGGAGCCTGCAACAGGGATTGGCTGCCAGTCGCGAGCCCCCTGCGTATACGCTCGTATCGCTGCGCGGCGATGGACGTGCAGGCGATCGACTGGTCGAACTTCGTTTGCGAATCGAGGTTCGCGTCGATGTCGATCGCTGGGTGAAGGTGCCCCTGCGATTGACCGAAGCAACCTTGCACGACCAGGAAACCTACGAGGGCCCAGGCAGCTACGTCTTGGGGTACGAACCCAGTGCAGGCTACACGCTCTGGTTGCGGGGGCGGTCGGAACAACCCCACCGTGTAGAGCTTCCGCTGCTTGTACCGTTGCGGCAGATCGGTGTGCAACGTGTGTTGCGCCTAACCACTCCGCCGGCAGCAGCTTCGCAGATTGTGCTGCGACTCGATGAGAAACAGGTCGAATTCGAGGCATCGGACGGCTTGACCGTGAAAACCTTGCCCGACGAACCGTCGACCGAGGCCACAGCAGTCGAGCTTTTTGGCACACGAGGTTCGTGGGAACTGCGTTGGCGACCGCGCCAGGACCGGAAAATCGAGCTTCCCCGCGAAATCGAAGCCATTGGGCAGTTGTTGGTCCGTATCGATAGCCGCAGCGTCAGCACGGTGGCCAATCTGCACATTGAAAGCCGCGGCGCGCCTTTGACGACGTTCCGCGTTCGCTTGCCCGCCGGAGCACGGCTCGTGGCCGGCTCGACCGACCAATATCGTGTTGAAGCCGTGCCACCGCCCGATGCCGATAAAGAGGCGGCGCCATTGGTCGAGGTCCATATTTTGGGCGAGCCTCGAGAGGCCATCGATCTGCGGCTCGTGACCGAGCAATTGCACGATCCTGCGGAAACCGACCAGTTTGTCGACCTGGCGGGTTTCGAGGTATTCGGGGCCGTGCGTCAGTCGGGCCATCTGACGGTGACCACCTTGGGAGATTGGCAACTGGTGTGGGGCGAGCGGCGCAACGTGCGACAAGTGGCCCCTGACGAACTGCCCGAAACCATGCGTCAGGCAGACGTCAACGCCGCATTCGAGTACTTGAACCAGCCAGCCAGGTTGCAGGTGCGCATCACGCCCCGACGCTCGCGGGTGAGCGTTTCGCCGCAATACGTCTTCCTGGTCGACGGCGATCGCGTACTGCTGCACGCTCGCATGAAGTACACGATCCGCGGGGCCCGGGTATTTGCCCTCAACGTCCGCTTGCCTGAGCTTGTCGTACAAACCGCTGACGATGCTGCTTCAGCATCGGCACCGGGCGCAGGCCCCGCTGGCGGCGCAAAACCGCAGGGCGACACAAACGTTCCGCCTCGTGGCGTGCACATGGCCGATAAGGCAGCCGGCGGTTCCCCCGACGGTGCGAATCACGATACGGTTCGCCCCGGCAACGGTGGGCCAACCCCATCGAATCCACCCGGCAACGCGCAAAAATCTGGTGCCTCGGACAGCCGACAATCGGACGGCGAGCAAACTTCGGCCGACCAGAGGGGCGGCGTCGATGTTGGCCCGCCACAGAACTCGAAACGGGCCGGCGGTGAGAGCAGTGAGGATCGTTCGACGGCAAACGTCGTAAAAAACGGGGCCACACCATCCAAGCATGGCAAAACACAAGCAGTTGTTCGAGACGTCTCGCTCCATTGGGAAATCGGCGAGATCGGGCCACCCGATCTTGTGGACTTGCAAGAGTTCTCTTTCGATAAGCTGCTGCCCGGAGAATCATTGGCCGTGAAGCTGTTGCAGCCGGTGTTGGGTGAGGTCGAGCTTTTGCTCGACGCCCAGGTGGCGATACCGGCCAATACGACCGCGCTGTCGATCGCATTGCCGAGCCAGCCGGTCAATACCGTGGGACCGGCTTCGGTCGTGATCGCGCCGGCCGACAACGTGGAGTTGACGCCGAAAACCGAATCGATCGAGGGGCTTAGCCGAGCCACCGCTGTAAACGAAGTGGAACTGCCACTGCGCCAGCAGCCGGCGCTTTTCTTTCGCGGCCGAGCCGGAGGGGCCCGCTTCACGGCCGATTTTCGCGTTCGCCAGCGAGAAATCGTCGCACGCACAGAAACGCGCGTGACAATCAACCGTGACGGCAGCCAGGTGCGGCAACGGCTGATGTACGAGATCGCCTATGAGCCGCTGGACCATCTGCTGTTACGAGTTCCTCGTATGCTGATCGAACACAACCCCATTCAGGCCCGATTGGGAGGTCAGACGGTATCGCTCGCAATAGTCAACGACGAAGACCACGTTGATGACTCTTTGGGCGACGGTGCGAACGTCATGGCGCGCGTCGCACTGCCACGCCCTCGTATCGGAAATCTGGAGCTAACGCTCGAATATCCCCTACCCGCTGGCGAGTATTCCCCGTCGGCTGGCGAGTCGTCCCAAGGCAACGAGGAAGCGGTCGATGTGCCATTGGTGCTGCCGGCAGAGGGCCGTTTGGTAGAGCAAATCGCGCGGGTAACGGCCGAGCCGGGCATCTATGTCAAGCCCCGAGGCGAAGCATGGGTTGCGATCGCCGACGATGAAAACGGCCAACGCGATCTGTTGTTGCGCCCTTCTCAGAAGCGGGCCAACCATCGGTTGCCGCTTTCCGTTTCGATCGACAAGACCACCGCTGCCGGTTCCACGTTCGTTGATCGTATGTGGGTGCAAAGCTGGGTAGGT
>WGDQ01000872.1 GCA_015493185.1 Planctomycetaceae bacterium | reverse complement strand
GCCGGCTTGTTAAGTCGTTGAGTGACATCGGAACGGTACGGACGAAGGTGCGCGTGCCTGAGCATGGCGGCTTAACGGGCTGTGCGGGACGATTGTTCTGAACCCATCGCCTTCAGCCTGGGTTTGCAAACGAGCGAGGACGGCAAGCGATGACATTGAATCGTGTATTGGAGCCTGAGGCCATGGAGTCGGTGAGCGAGGCTTGGGCCTACGACACGATGGATCATGGCGAAGTGAACCGACAGTTTGTCGACGACCTGTTGGCGGCAGGGCCCATTTCAGGCGAAGTGCTCGACCTGGGCACGGGTACGGCGCAAATTCCTATCGAGCTTTGCCGGCGGCACGTTCCCGACGTGGTGGTGCGGGGCGTTGATCTGTCGGAGAACATGCTCGAAGTAGCGCGGGCCAACGTGTTCATGTCGAACTTGCAGACGAAGATCTTTTTGGAACTGGCCGATAGCAAGAAGCTGCCGTTTTACGATGGCCGCTTTGCCGTGGTGATGTCGAACAGCATTGTGCATCATGTGCCCGAGCCCGAGCACGTGGTGCGCGAGGCCATTCGCGTGGTGCGGCCGGGTGGCTTGCTTTTTTTCAGAGATTTGTTGCGGCCCCGCGACGAAGCGGCGCTGGGCGAGCTGGTTGATCGTTATGCACCCGGTGCCAATGAGCCACAACGGGAGTTGCTGGCCGCTTCGTTTCGCGCGGCATTAACGCTGGAGGAAGTGCGTGATCTTATCGCTCAGTTTGGCTTCGACCGCCAAACGGTGCAGCAGACGAGCGACCGCCACTGGACCTGGACGGCGCGAAAGGCATCGTGAGCGAATGCCGCCGGACGGCAGAACGCTGCGGGGTGGGTTCGGTACGGCGCGCGTGCAGGTGAAAACGCGAAGAGAGAAAGGACGTTGTGCCCGAACCCCGGGCGGCGGTTAGGCGAGCTTTGAACGACCCCTCGACGGAAAAAGACGAACAGGTAAAGAACGCGACCGATCACGGCGCCGTGGAAACGGCTGCCTCGATGGAACGGGCGACCGATGCGGTTGAATCGACTGCCGTAGCGCTGGCCGATGAAGAACTTTCCGGCGAGCAGCTTGCCGAGGCCCGCCGCTATGGCCGCGCGCAATTGGTGTGCGATCTGGCCGACAAAGCGCTGGACCTGGTGTTTCTGGGGACGATGGCGTTTTGGGCGGCCCGACCGCTCGATGCCTGGTTGAGCCGCGGCGTGAGCAGCGAAGTGCTGAGGCTGGGCCTGTTGTTTTTGATCACAATGGGGCTGCACGAGATCGTTTCGCTGCCGCTGTCGTTTTACGTGGGCCATGTCTTGGAGCATCGTTTTGGGCTCAGCCAGCAAACGGCCGCCCGTTGGTTGCGGCGGCACATGAAGGCCTATGGGCTGGCCGTGCTGTTTGGTCTGGTGCTGTTCAGCGGTTTGTTTTGGCTGATCCGCTGGACGGGTGCTTATTGGTGGCTGGTCGGGGCGGGCGCGTTCTTTCTGCTGAGCGTGGTGCTGGGACAGTTGGCGCCGGTGTTGATCTTGCCCCTGTTTTACAAGGTGGAAAAGCTCGACGATGCCGAACTGCTCGAGCGCATGCAGCGATTGGCCGAGGGCACGGGCCTTTCGATCGAAGGGGTTTACCGGCTGGTGATGAGCGACGAGACGGTGAAGGCCAATGCCATGTTGGCCGGTCTCGGGCGGACGCGGCGCGTGTTGATTGGCGACACGCTGCTGGAGAACTTTTCGCCCGAGGAGATCGAAGTGATTTTCGCCCACGAGGTGGGCCACCATGTGTTTGGGCACTTGCGCAAGATGCTGCTGGCCGGGCTGATCTACAGCGCGGCGGGCTTTTGGGTGTGCGACCGCATTCTGATGACGTGGCTGAGCTGGCAGGAGGGTGGCGCGGTCGACTATGCGTCGCTGCCCGTATATGCACTGCCCATGGTGATGTTTGTGTTGGCGGTTTTCTCTATGGTCGTCGAACCGCTGCAAAACACGATCAGCCGGCGCTACGAGCGGCAATGCGACCGCTATGCGCTGGAGCGGACGGGCAACCGGACGGCGTATCGTTCGGCCTTTCACAAGCTGGCCCGGCTGAACAAAGACGACCCCAATCCGCCGCGTCTGGCCGTGGTGCTGTTTCATAGCCACCCGCCAATCTCCGAGCGGCTGGCACTGGCCGATCGCTGAGCCGGGCGCTGTCGTTTTTGCCGGCACGTTCGTTACCACCCGACGTGGGGCCCCGGGCAAAAAACGACAAACTGCCACATGCGATGTGGTTTCTGCGGCGGCCGAAAAGCGGCGTAACGTATGAGGTAGTGTAGGGCCGCGCGGTTGGTTTCTGCACGGTGGAGATGGTTTCTGCGTGCGGGGAGCGTCGGCCGGCCATGCGTTGGCGCGCCCGGCAGCGACGGTGGTGCGTTCGGTCGGCTGTGCATTGCCAGCCAAAAGGCGTCGGACGCTGCGAGGCGAGGCAAAGCCTGTTGACTCAGCGCTGAGCCATCGGCCGCGACTGCACGGATTGCTGCACGGGCTGCTGTTG
>WGDQ01000871.1 GCA_015493185.1 Planctomycetaceae bacterium | reverse complement strand
AGGCGGGATTTCGTAGCGCTCGTCGAGCAACTCGAGCTGGAGAATACGCCCGACGTTGAACGTTCGCACCGCGCGGTGCACTGACGATCGTCCGATCACATACCAACTGCGCCGGCTGAAAAGCAAGCGATAGGGAAACAGCTTGGTGCGGATCGTTTGGTCTTCCGAGAAGCTTTCGTAACGAATGCGGATCGCACGCCGCCGTGCCACGGCATCGACCAATTGCCGGTAGAACGACTCGGCCCGCTCGAGCGGGTTGGCCGGCGTTAGTTGAATGTGAACGACCGAGCGGCGGCGTTGCAGTTCCTCGCGCAGCCGTGCGGGCAACGCGCTTTCGATCTTCAGCGCTGCGCGACTGGCCGACTGGTAAAACGGCAGGCCGGGCTCGTTTCCCAGTTCGTGACACAGCACGATGAGCGCCATCGCTTCGTCGGCCGTGAAATTCGTCGGCGGCAGCAGACGTTCGCCTTCGAGCTGGTAGCTCTGGGCCGCCTCGTTGAAGATGATCGGCACGCCCGCTTCGCGCAGTGCGTCGAGGTCGCGGTAGACGGTCCGTCGACTAACTCCGCACTCTTGTGCCAGATATTCAGTGGTGAGATGACTGCCGCCACTCTGAACCAGTTCGATCAGTTGCAGTAGACGGCGAAGACGATCCAGATTCATACGCAGGCGCCCGTTGTTTCCACGGCTCATAGTTTACTTGCTGAGCCGTGGCGGGCAAATTTTTCCCGCCGGGGCGCGAATGGTTATCAAGCCCCAAAGAGCCCCATTGGAACCGCTCGCCCTGGTTGCCGACCGCTTGTGCGCCGAGGCGGTTGGTCGCGGAACCGGATGTACCGACGACCGTTGTTTCGATGGGTGGCAACTTGGTAACCGGACGCTGCGGCACGGCGGCGCTGTCGGGCAGCATCGGCGCGGCTGGTTCGACGGCCGGCAGTTGATCTTCCGGAACCGGCGTTGGCGTGAGCACTTCTTCAGGCTGCTGCTCAACAGGCAACGACTGTTGGTACACGCCCGGGGCACCGTGCATCATTTGTTGTACGGGGCCACGACTGTTGATGTTGGGCATGGTGAAGCCGTAGTCGAGATAAATACCGCCGTCGCGTTCGCGGGCTCGTTTCGTGGCGTCGAAATAGGCCTTGGCCGGCCAGGGGCCCTCGGCCAGGAACACGCCGTTGTATTCCAGCAACGATCCCTTGCGCAGGTGTACGTCGCGAATGGCCAGGTTGTAGTCGACCAGCGAGCGGTAATAAGCGGCCTGCGCGTCGGCCAATCGGCGTTGGGCATCGAGCAGTGTATCGAGCGTGACGGTTTCGGTTTCGTAGGCCGCCTGCACGGCTTCTACCTGACGGGCAGCGGCCACACGGCGGTTGAAATTCGTTTGGCTCAGTGTGTAGTAACGATCGAGATTGCGGATGGCGTCGCTCAACTGGTGCGACAATTCGAGCTCTTGGTCTTGCAACACGGCCCGTTCGCGAGCCAGTTGCAGTTGAGCATTTCGCACGTTGGCCAACTCGCGGCGGAAACCGAGCGGCATGCTCAATTGCAGCCCCAACTGCCATTCCTGGAAGTCGCCCCCGGTGAGCGTTTCGAAGGCGTTGTCGAACTGCGGATTGTTGCTGTCGGAATCGATCAGGTCGTCGCCAAAGCCGACCCAGCGGTAGCGGGCCACGCCATCAAGTCGAGGCAGCAGGAAGTTTCGTGCGGCCAGCAGTTCCATTTCACGCTGTTCGATTCGCCAGCGCTGACGGCGCAACTCAGCACTGCGCACCAGAGCCTCGGCCCGTGTTTGATACCAGTCGAAGCTGACTCGGGCCGTGGTGGGCTCGTCGACCGGTCGGATGAGCCGGCCATCGGTGGCGGCCAGACCCATCAGATAGCGCAGGCGGCTTTCGATGGTGTAAAGCTGGCTCAAAGCATCTTCCACCTGAGCGCGGAAGAGGAAATATTGCTCGCGTGCCTGCGATTCTTTTTCGGCTTCGCCACCGCGGGCACTCACGACGTACAGGGCGTGAATTTTGCGCCATGTTTGCAGGGCGCTGTCGCGGCCCACGATCACCGCGTCGAGGTTGCGGTAGGCGAAGTACAGCTCCCAGTAGGCCGTTTCGACGTCGGCCACAAGGTTGCGAACGTTGATTTCGAAATCGGCCAGGGCGATGTCCGTATTGATGCGGGCCAGCACCACGCCGGTGCGGAACACCAGACCCGGCTGAGCACTGGGGCCCACGATGCGGTTGAACTGCGTGCCGGCCCCTTGCAAGAAGGGCTGGCGGATTTCCGCCTCGAAGTTGGTGTTCCACACGCTGGGGAACAGGTTCGAGGGGTTGTTGTTGTATTCGTAGGTGGTGTTGTTGCGGAAGAAGAACTGCGTGCCCGTGGCGGCCGTTTTGCTCAACTGGGCGTTGAAGGTTCCCAGATCCTGATTCAGGGCCGGAGCGATGAAACCGGTGAAGAAACCTGAAATGTTGATCGGCCGCTCGTTGCGTTCCCAGAAAACACTGGTCGAAAATTGCGTGTCGAAGGCCGCCAACGCACTTTCGACACCCGTCAGCGGGTTCGACTCGGCCAGGGCCGGATCGTAGGCCGTGGCAGCGAAGTCGGCATTGCTCAACAACCGCGAAGGGGTGGGCAACACCTGACCGCCGATCGAGCGCATCACATTGCTGTTGGCCAGCGTGATGCGCACCGCGTCTTCGAGCGTCAGATCCCAAATTTCCTGGGCATCGAGATTGCGCAATGTGAGCGGTGGCAGGCTGCCTTCCACTTCGGCCAGGCTTGGCACGTCGACATCGGGCGATTCTAAGTCGGTGGCCAAACCCCGATAGTGCGACAGGTCGCCATCTTCCAGGAAGTAAATGGGCCGACTCGGCGCACAGCCGGTGCTCAACAAAACCAGAGACAGCAAATAGGCGAACGCGCGTTGGGTTTGCCGGTGCATGGATCCACGTCTGCACTGAGGTTTCAAACGAACAAGCCGCCCGGTCCACAACGGGCGTAGTCCACGGTTCCCCCCTCAGGCCAACACGTCCGGTCGCACGCCCGGGCGTGCCAATCGTGTGGCAACGCCGCGAGCACATCGCGCGATTCGACTGGCACGCTCAAAGAAGCGCACCCTCGATCCGGCAGAATCGGCAAACTCTGTATCGACCTCTCAACCAGAAAACTTCGAGAATTCTTCGCGACCAATAGACTCAAAACACTCGCAGCACCCACCCCATCTTCCCCAAACACACAAATAGCGCGGCATGGCAGTCCGATTGGAGGGGCAACCAACTAAAACTGGCAAAACCAAAGAGCTTCTGATGCAGAGCGCCAGCGCCCGTAGCACGACGCCAAGACGCCAGAAGGCAGGCCACAAAGAAAAGAAAGAAAGGAAAAGAAGGGAAGAAAGAAGAGCCGAGGCCGAAAATGGGTGAGGCAAAGAAAGAGCGAAGAAGCCAAAAGAGAAGAAAAGACAAATGAGAGAATCCGGCGGTCTTCGCGGCCGACGAGGCGCAACCAATCTACGGGGCCGCTGCGGT
>WGDQ01000870.1 GCA_015493185.1 Planctomycetaceae bacterium | reverse complement strand
TCTCGGTCGCCTTCTCCTTTTTCTCCTTTTCAACCTCCGGCTGACCGCTCTTGACCTCTGGCGATTGCTTGGGCTGCGCTTTGGCTGGCTCGGGTTTTTTAGGACTCTTTTCCGCATCCTTTGAGAAGGCAGGCACAGAAAGCGTCGGCGCCAGCATAGCCACTGCAATCAATACTACACGTTTCAACATTTTTCCTTTCCTCAGCAAATCGGGGTCTACTTTGCTCTTCACCACCAATCACGAGTTTCTTAGAGGTTAATACAATCTTTCGATTGGCCCTCTACTCGCCGAAGAGCTTACGACACTACGAGACGTCGATTGCTGAGGTTCGAATCATTTTATTCTTTTTGTTATTTTTTTGTCTCTATCACATGCGGTTCTCCTGTTAGCCCGCAAAATGGTCAACCGCCTGGCACTTTCCATGTGCCCCTCTTTATGAGCAGCCCATGCTGTTGCCGCAGTTGTGGCAGAGGTAGCAGTTGCCGCTGCGAACGGTGATGGCGCCGCAGTTGTCGCATGCCGGAGCGTCTGACTGGAACGTGGCAAACAGGTCGCCTTGCCCGCCGAGCCGATCGCCCGGCTCGAGCTTCGGCGCCACGCCGGCACGCCGCAGGCGGGCGTCGAGCTCTTCGGCCTCTGCGTCGCTCGGGGCGGGCATACCGTTCTTGCGCACCACGGCCGCCGCACTGCCGTTGGAACTGGGCTTCCCGGCCGCTTCAACCGGCCCGCCGACTTCCGTGGCGGCGGGCGACGACTCGGTTTCGCCTTCCTCGGCCGCTTGCTGCTCGGCGGCCGCCGCCGGCGAGTTGGCCTCGCGATAGCCCGGGATGAACGTCATGCCCAACCACCGAAAGATGTAGTCCACAATGCTCTTGGCGATCGGGATGTCGGGGTTTTTCGTGTAGCCCATCGGCTCGAAGCGGGTGTGCGAGAACTTGTTCACATACACCTCGAGCGGCACCCCGTATTGCAGGCTCATCGATACGGCCGTGCCGAAGCAGTCCATCAGGCCGCCGATCGTGCTGCCTTCTTTGGCCATGATGATGAACAACTCGCCCGGCCGCCCATCGTCGTAAAGGCCCACGGTAATGTAGCCCTCGTGACCCGAAATGTTGAACTTGTGCGTCACCGAACGCCGCGTATCGGGCAGTCGTTCGCGGCGCGGCACGGCCACGGTTTTCTCGGCGGCCCGCTGCCCTTCAGTGGCTGTCGAAAGCGGTTGGCTTTCCTTCGAACCATCGCGATACACGGCCAGCGCCTTCAAGCCCAGCCGCCAACCTTCGATATAGGCCTCGGCAATGTCGGCCGGTGTGCTTTCGCGAGGCATGTTCACGGTTTTCGAAATCGCCCCGCTCAAAAAGGGCTGCGCGGCGGCCATCATGCGAATGTGGGCCCCCCACGAAATCGAACGCGTGCCCCCCCGCGGCTGAAACGCGCAGTCGAACACCGGCAAGTGCTCTTCCTTCAGCTCCGGTGCGCCCTCGATCGTGTCGGTCTCGTCGATGTAGGCCACAATCTTTTCGATCTGCTCGGGCGTGTAACCCAATGTCTCCAGCGCCAGCGGCACTGTGCGGTTGACTATCTTCAGCATGCCCCCGCCGGCCAGTTGCTTGTATTTCACCAGCGCGATGTCGGGCTCGATGCCCGTGGTGTCGCAATCCATCATGAAGCTGATCGTGCCCGTGGGAGCCAGCACCGTGGCCTGCGCGTTGCGGAAGCCGTACCGCTTGCCCCGCTCGAGCACTTCGTCCCATGTGCGTCGCGCGGCGTGCTTCAAATAGTTGGGGCAGGCCTCGTCGATCATCTCGACCGCGTCGCGATGCATCTGCATCACACCGAGCATCGGCTCGCGGTTCTCTTCAAAGGCCTCGAACGGCCCCACGGCCGCGGCCAGCTCCGCGCTGGTTGCGTTGGCCGCCCCGTGCAGCAGCGCCGTGATGGCACCGCACAAACCACGCGCGCCCTCCGAGTCGTAGGGCAAACCGCTCGACATGATCAGGCTGCCCAGGTTCGAGTAGCCCAACCCCAACGGCCGGAACCGATGGCTGTTGAGCGCGATTCGCGGCGTCGGATAGCTGGCATGATCGACCAGAATCTCTTGTGCAATGAAAAACAGCCGGCACGCCGCCTGAAACCGATCAACGTCGAACCGGCCGTCGCGCTGGCGAAACTTCATCAAGTTGATGCTCGCCAGGTTGCAGGCCGTATCGTCAAGAAACATGTACTCCGAACAGGGGTTCGATGCATTGATCCGACCCGAGTTCGGGCACGTGTGCCAGCGGTTGATGGTCGTGTCGTACTGCACGCCCGGGTCGCCGCAGAACCAGGCCGATTCGGCCATGCGGGTCATCAATTCGCGTGCGTCGTAGGTCGGTCCTTCATGTGCCGGTTCGGTCACCCAGCGGGTGGTCCACGGCTTGTCTTCCACCACGGCCTGCATGTAGTCGTCGGTCACGCGCACCGAGAGGTTGGCGTTCTGGAACAAAATCGAGCTATAGGCCTCGCCGTTGAAGTTGGCGTCGTAGCCGCCGTGCTCGATCAGAATACGGGCCTTTTTCTCCTCCTTCGCCTTGCACTCGATGAATTCGAGAATGTCGGGATGCCAGACTTTGAGCGACTGCATTTTGGCCGCCCGACGCGTCTTGCCGCCGCTTTTCACCACCGCGGCAATCTGGTCGTACACCCGCATGAACGAAATCGGTCCCGAAGGCCGGCCGCCGCCCGAAAGCTTCTCGCGATGCGAACGGATGGTGGAAAGATCGGTACCCGTGCCCGACCCGAACTTGAACAACATGGCTTCGCTGCGGGCCAGCTCCATGATGTCTTCCATGTTGTCCTGCACGCTTTGGATGAAGCAGGCCGAGCCTTGCGGATACTCGTAGGGGTTTTCCGGCTGCTGCACCGTGCGTGTTTCCGGATCCCAGTGCCAATTGCACTGCGCGCCCTTCACGCCATATTCGTGATACAGTCCCACGTTGAACCACACCGGCGAGTTGAACGCCCCATGCTGGTGCAGGCAAAGCCACGTCAGATCGCGATAAAACGCCTCGCCATCTTCACGGCTGGCGAAATAGCCGTCGCGAATGCCCCAGTCGGCAATCGTGCGCGTCACACGATGAATCAACTGCCGAACGCTCTTTTCCCGCTCGCTGGTGCCGATGGCGCCGTAAAAATATTTGCTCACCACCACGTTCGTGGCCAACTGGCTCCACGAAGCCGGCACTTCGCAGTCGTCCTGCTCAAACAGCACCTCGCCCGATTCGCCCTTGATGGCCGCCGTGCGCTTTTCCCACTCGACCGTTTCAAACGGGTCGCTCACGTCGGTGGGGCAAAACGTGGGCTCGATTCTCAAACCGCTGCGCCGGTCCGTACCATCACCGTTCGAATGAACGACGCGATCTCGGCCAACATTCATACGGACATCTGCCATGAGAGGACCTCCCTGCCAGTTTCATATCAAGAGAAGAGAAAGGCCCAAGCCGTCTTAAACCGCAATCGCCGGGCCAATTCAGAGAAGCTTGCCAAACCAAAACGCAAAAAGGTTTATACACATGTACACTTCGGACGCGAACAATCGACCACTCGATTGAAAAAGCTGCCCGAATCCACGCGCCAGAACGGCGCGAAAGCCAAAAAGATGCCATATATTGTATGATCGTCAATCGACCACTACAACATATAGCGACAGGCGAAGAGTTTACCGCATTTCCCGCTCGCGTCAAACAAATTCTCAAAAATCGACGCAAGCGGTTTCACACCAAATGGTTGCGAACATTACACCGAGGCCACCAAGGTGTGAAGAAATTGCCAATCTCGGCAATTGCACTGCTAGCACACGAAGCCGCAATCCGTCAAGCAATCCCCGTTTTCTGCGAGAAAGCGCAAAACGGCCCGGTGCGGACTCACGCAGAAGCAGCTCACGATTCGCCACGGCGGCGGACCATCCAGGCCTTGATTTTACGAACCAAGAACCGATGCAACTGCCACACAACGGTAC
>WGDQ01000869.1 GCA_015493185.1 Planctomycetaceae bacterium | reverse complement strand
GCACCCCGGTAATCCCTCGTCGGGAAACAAAGGCACGCGGGCTAAATCGTTTTGAAACCCACCCAGCCATCGCCCGGCTGACGCGGGCGTTTTGCTTGAGCCACTGTTGGCCGTTTTGCAACGCCCCGTCGATTCGTCCGGCGGCGCGGCGTGCTTCCCTATTTGCACGCCGGTGGTGTCGATCCGGCGCAGGGCAACGTGCTTTCGATCGCTGCGGACCACACTACCTGTGCGCGTGGCAGTGGGTATGCCCGGCATTTGCACCGCGCCATATAGATGGCACCTGAATGGCTCCCGCGCCTCGCCCAGGGTTCTCGGCCAGATTCAACCCACCGACTCCGGTGCCCGCGGTTGACCGGCCGATCGATGGCGCAGGACCAGCCAGCGTCGCACCAGCCAGGCGATAACCAGCAGGCACGTGGCCCCGATTCCTCCGCCCACCAGAATCGTGAACGTGAACAGGTGGTATGAGGCGTTGACTTGCGGCGGCTTGCCGATGCCCAGACGGATGTTCTGATTCATCGGTGCGATGGCCAGAGCGCCGATCATCATTTCGTCCCAGGTCTGGTCGCCCCAGCGAACCGGCACCGTCGGGTCGGGGTTCGAAAGATTGTCTTCCGAATTGTCGTAGTAGGCCACGCAGTGCATTCGGGTTCCCTCGGGCATCGGCTTGGGATCGGTCAGCATGTAATCGGTTTGCCAATTGAAGTCGAATCGCGGAATGCGCAGGAGAATTTCTTTCGTGCCGTCGGGATAGATGGCTTCGAACAAAAACGACTTGCCTCGCAGGTGCATATGGGGGCTCATCGCGTAAAGATACGAATCCTCGTCAAACTCGTACCACGCATCTACGCGGTAGTTCGGATCGCCCGGCGGGATTTCGAACTCCGTGTTTGCCACGATGACGACTGAAAGCTGTTTTTCAACCTCGCTCGGGTCGGCAAACATCAAGGCGATCGAACTGCGGTCTTGCTGTTCGGTGCCGTTGGGTGTGTAGTGCATTTCGAAGATGAACTTCGAGCCGGCCGGAACATACCGGGCCATATTGTGCCACGAGGGCGCGTTCACCGGCCGCTTGCCCGGAGAATAGCCGCCCAAGAGGTTGATTCTCGCCCCCAGCTTCAGCGACCAATCGGCAAAGGGTGGTTTGTAGTACACCGTCACATGGTGCACCACGGCCGGATTGCCGGGCCGGGCTTCCACCGCCTTGATCCACTTGTCCTCCGTAAAGCCGGGATCTACCTCGAACCACTGGTACTCAACGATTCCCTCGGCCGGCACCGTAAACGGCTTTTCGCTCATGTACACCACTTGATCGGGATGCGGAATCTGCCACCCCTCGACAAATTGGCGTGGCGGAGGCAACTCGGCCGGATCGCCTTCGGGGCAACCGGCCTCGACCCACGCGTCGATAAGCGCCATTTCCTCATCGGTAAGCAGCGCCTCGTTCACGAACTCACCATATTGCGGATCGGCGTGCCAAGGTGGCATGCGACGCTGTCGCACCACTTCCTGAATCATCGCACCCCAGCCGATCGTGTCTTCGTAGGTCAGCAAAGGAAAGGGCGCGATTTGAGTCGGCCGATGGCATTCCTGACAGTGGCGTTGAAATAGTCGGGAAATCTGTCGCGACCACGTGACATCGCTCGTTTCATCCACTTCGCGAATCCGACCGATGTGGCATCCGGTTGCCGGCGTGACGGGCACAGACACTTGCCGTCCGGAGAGCACCTCTTCGATAGCCACGGCCAGATCGCGACGTCGCGGCTCGCTGCGAGCGAAATTGGCATAATCCTCGCCAATACCGTACTGATCGTCGACCCGCCCCCAGTAACGCACGCGACGCTCGCTATCGAGCAGAAACACTTCTGGAGTGCGGATCGCACGGAACCGGTCTGCGATCACATTGCCGGCATCTTTGAGCAGTGGGAAATTGATGCCGTGAACCCGGGCATAATGCTCCATTTCGGTCACAGAGTCTTGGCTATTGGAAACGATTCCAAGAAACTGCACATGACGGTCGCGGAATTCATCGGCCAACGACGCCAGCCGTGGCGCATACAACTTTGCGAGCGGACATTCGGTTCCTAAGAAAGCCACCACGACAACCGGCGCATCGGCATAATCGCTCAGCGAGTGCTCTGCTCCGCGGAAGTCGCGAAGCGTGAAGTCTTCGATCTTCCGTCCGACCCGAGGCAGCGAAGGATCGGTGGGCGAAGGCGCCTCGTTGCCGGCGGGATCGTTTTTCTGCGAAGGTGCAGGTGCATTCCCGGCGGCAGTTTCCGACTCGCTCGACGCCGCGGCGGCAGATTGTTTCGCATGGTCGCCGTCTTTGACCACCTCATCGGTCTTGCCGGCGTTTGCCGCCTCGTTCCCGGTCGCTTCGTTTCCCGGTGTTTCGTTTCCTGCTGCTGCTCGAGCCGTCTCGTTTTCTCCTGCCTCGTTCGCGGGAGAGGGGGCATCTTCGCTGTTAGCCGACGGGGCAGGTGCCGCGTTAGCACGTGAATTTTCCGGCACGCCAGCGTCGGCTCCTTTCGCGCAGACCGGCACTGCCCAGCATGTTGCAATAGCTACTACCGCACAAGCTGCGCAAAGCAACCACAGAGATCGACGCCAAACGCCAGACGCAGTCGGGGTGTACATCGCTCTAGACCAAGTGGTTAAAAGAATAAAAATCGCGGGCATGCCGACCAACGGCGATAACCGATCGACTTGATTGCTTTTCACACGTTCGTTTCACCGCACTTGTGTGCGTCAAACGCATTACGAACGCCCAGCAACGGCCATCTCCACCAGACGCAATTCACCAAAACGCCGCAATGCCCGGAGTGTCGTACTTCGCACTTCAATAGTATTGAATCGCAAGCCACAGGCCGCCGAAAGCGACCGCCGCCTGAATGGCAAACACAGGCAATACGCGCAGTCGCATAGCCGGCCGCCATACGGAACGCAGAAAAACGTACTGTACAAGGAAGATCACCACACTGCCGCCGATGAACGACACCAGTTGCAACGAAAGCCGTGGCGGGCGCCACCAACCGGCAGCTATGGCCCAACGATCGTAGAGGCACAACAACAGCGCCGCGATGCTCACAAGTGCCACGTACATGGCGAGCTTGCCGGAATAATAGTTGAACAGCATGACCGCCTTGGTAATCCAAACACGGATGCGACCTTCCCAGTTGCCGTGCTCGGCGTATATGGTCAGCGCGCGATCAAAATGCTCGAAGGCAGCCGGCACATCGCCACGGCTGTAGAGAAACATGGCGCGATCAACCCACTCGTCGCCCGGTTGGCCGGTCATGTGGTCGGGCAGTTGCAACGGCTGATCGGGATCGCGGCCACCGAGATATTCTCGTGGGGGCCGATCGCGCGAAATGCCCATCGTGCCCACCATCATCTCGTCCCACGTGT
>WGDQ01000868.1 GCA_015493185.1 Planctomycetaceae bacterium | reverse complement strand
TTCTTCTACCTTCAAGGTGCACGGATGCATGTGATCGACTTGTCGGCCTTCGGACCGCTGGCCGCCACGAACAACGCGAACTACTTGTTCCTGCTCGGCATGATGCTGGTCACCGGTACGCTGCTGCGTCGGATTTATCGCCGGCGCCGGGTTCGCAGCCCGGCAAAAACAGCCGGTAGCCAAACCTCCGTTGGCGGTCAAACCAAAGTACGCACTTCGGCCCTGTTGCGACTCAAGCGGCCACGACGTCTGACCATCGAACGGAGCACCACGTCGCCGACCTCGGCGGCCGTAGGGGCACCAACCGATCTGCGAAGCTGGGAGGTGCATATGCACGAGACGGCCCGGCAATTGTCGGCGCAGCTCGACAGCAAAATGGTGGCAGTCGAACAACTGCTCACGGCCGTCGAGCAAGAGCGACATCGCATCGAGTCGTTGCTGGCCACGTTGCCCTCCGACACGGACCTCGCCACTACGGTGGAAATGCCGGCAGACGATCGTGCCCGGGCACCGCAGCCCACCGACCGACCCGCTCCGTCCGACTCGCCCGCTTCGCCCCAATCGCCCGACGTTCTCACACGCACACCGCCCGAGGGATCGGAGTTGTCCGCGCGCCCGCTGGCCGCAAGCGCCGGCCGCACGCCGCCGATACCACCAGCTTCGCACGTGCCAACAGCCGATCCCCAGGTCCGGAGCACTGCCACTGCGGACGAAGTGCTGGTGCGTCCAGACGCTATCGAACCAGAGGGCACAGACGGCTCGCAGACGCAACCGGCCCAACAGCCCGATCCGCCGCGAGAGAAGCCAAAAAAGAAGAAGAAAAAGTCGCCGCCCAAGCCGGTCAAACGCGGCAGTTCGCCGGAAGCTCCCGAATTGCCGTTTCCCCTGGCCGAGCCCCCGCCGCCTGCGCCAAACGAACAGGGCAGCACGCCCGTCGTTGCCTCAAACGCTGAGGTGGTCCGTTCAAACCACAGCGGTTGAACAACCGTCGCAGTTGAGCCCATCCCGTTTGCGCGAACCTTCGGCTAAGATTGCGTCGCAACAGGGCCGAGTGGTCGGGGGTGGATGATGCCGGTCTCGCGATCCACCTGCGGCACGAGCGATCATACCGATCAAGTTTTCGCAACAGAGAAGCCAAGCCCCCGGAACGCTTCATGGTGCTGGCAACATTGGCGTGGCAAGATCATCTGATCGTGGTCGTTTACCTGCTGGCCATGATCGCCTTGGGCGGTTGGTGGTCGCGGCGCCAGCACAGCGAGGAGGAATACTTTCTGGCCGGTCGCCGCATGCCGTGGTTTGCCGTGGGCGTGAGCGTGATCGCCTCGTTGTTTTCGAGCATCACCTATTTGGCCGAACCGGGCGAAGTGTGGCACTCGGGCGCCATGCACGTGTTGGGCAAGTTGCTGGCCATCCCACTGGAAATGGCCTTCGTGCTGCTCGTCTGCATTCCCTTCCTGATGCGGTTTCGTTTCACCACCGCATACGAGTACCTCGACCACCGCTTCGGACGCTGGGCTCGCCTGTTGGGTGTGGCGTTGTTTCTCTGTCTGGTTGTCAGTTGGATGGGCATCGTGGTGCTCGTCTCGTCGCGGGCGCTGGCCACGGTAACCGGCGTTGGGCTCTGGATCGTGATTGCCACCGTGGGGCTTGTAGCCACGGTGTACACGGTGCTGGGCGGATTGCGGGCCGTGATCTGGACCGATTGCGCGCAGGTGGCCATGCTGGTGGGTGGCGCCGGCGCGGCCGTGGTGTATGTGGCATGCAAAACCCACAGTCACGTAGGCCACTGGTATGCGGCACTCAACGCCACGGTGACGCACCGCCTGCCGCTGTTCTCGGCCGATCCATTTGTCCGCGCCACAATGGTCACGGTCGCCGTGCACATGTTTGTGTGGCACATTGCCACGCACACGGGCAATCAAATGACCGTGCAGCGCTACTTCAGCACCAACAACGCTCGGCAGGCCAAACGCAGCTTCGTCGTTGCCTCGCTCGTGGGCGTGGGACTGAACCTTCTATTG
>WGDQ01000867.1 GCA_015493185.1 Planctomycetaceae bacterium | reverse complement strand
CTACTGCTTCGGTCGCGAGCCGCGCCAGGTGGTCGAACACCCGCTTGAGATTCGTCCTCTTCAGCGCGATGGCAGCTATCGTCAGCGGGTTGAGCGGCTGATTGCCGAAACGGGCGCACAAAAAGGCTACGCCATTTGCTGGGGCGTGGGCAGCGGTCAGCTAATCGCCGAGCTGCTCGACCAAACCGAGTTGAATCTCGTTGTGCTCGATCCCGACGCGGATCGCGTCGCGGCTTTTCGCAACCGTGCCATTCAGGCCGGCATTTACGGGCGACGTGTCGCGGCGCTGGTGGCCGAGCCGCTCCAGATCGAACTGCCCCCGTACATGGCCAATCTGATTGTGTCCGAAGATATTTCGGCGGCCGGTTTCGCCCCGACGCCCGAGCACATGCAAAGCTTGTTTCATCCGTTACGGCCATATGGCGGCACGGCTTGCCTGCTGGTGCCCGAGGTGCTCGATGAGCAAATCACCGGGCTGGTCGAAACCTCGGAATTGGAAAACGCGGGCGTTCAGCGGGTGGGCGAGTATCTGCTGTTGTCTCGCAACGGCGCGTTGCCCGGGGCGGGCAATTGGACGCACGAACATGCCGATGCCGCCAACACCCGTGTTTCGACCGATCGGCGCGTGAAAGCCCCGCTGGGCATCCTCTGGTTTGGTGGGCCGACCAACGAAGGCGTATTGCCCCGTCACGGCCATGGTCCGCAGCCACAGGTGATCGACGGGCGGCTGATCATCGAAGGCGTCGACCTGCTGCGAGCCGTCGACATCTACAACGGCACGCTGCTCTGGCAACGCGAACTGAAGGGGCTGGGCGAATACTACAACAATTTTTCGCACCAGCCCGGCGCCAACGCCACGGGCAGCAACTACGTGTCTACCTCAGATGGCATTTACGTTGTTTACCAAGGACGCTGCCTCCGGCTCGACCCGGCAACCGGTCAGACCGTGGCCACGTTCGAAATTCCTCCGCTCACCGAAGACGACAACGGCCAGCACACCTGGGGTTACATCAATGTGGCGGGCGACTTCCTGATCGCCGGTGCCGACCCCCTACTGGTTTATACCGATGCCGAGGGCCGACCGAAGAAAGGTCGCAGCGAAAACTTCACGGCAAGCAAGTGGTTGGTTGTGATGAACCGCCACAACGGCACGCTGCTCTGGAAAACCGAAGCGGTGAACTATTTTCGCCACAACGCCATCTGCGTCGGTGGCGGACGCCTTTATGCCGTCGATTTGCTTACCGAGGCCCAACTGGCCCGCCTGAAACGCCGTGGCCAACAGCCCGCCACCCAATCGCGGCTTGTCGCGTTCGATCTGGCAACCGGCGACACCCTATGGACCACCGACCAGGGCGTGTTCGGCACCTGGCTCAGCTACTCTGAGCCGCACGATGTGCTGATCGAGTCTGGACGCGGCGGACGCGACACGCTTCGCGACGAACCCCGTGGGATGCGCGCCTTCCGCGGCGCCGATGGCACCGTGCTCTGGAAGGCCGACTATGGCGGTCCGGCCATGATTCACGGCGACCGCATTATCAACCAGAGTCAGGCCATTATGCTGCTCACGGGCGAACCGGCCATCCGTCTCGACCCGATCACCGGCGAGCCCGTCCCGTGGCGATGGTTTCGCCACTATGGCTGCAACACGCCGATGGCCTCTACGCATTTGCTCACCTTCCGTTCCGGGGCAGCCGGCTTCTTCGATCTGGCGGGCGACGGCGGAACCGGCAACTTCGGTGGCTTTCGCTCGGGATGCACCAACAACCTCGTTGTCGCCGGCGGCGTGCTCAGCGCGCCCGACTACACACGCTCTTGTACGTGTGCCTATCAAAACCAAACATCGCTGGCGCTGGTGCCCATGCCCGATGTGGAAATGTGGACCGAGCTCCCGCTGGCCGCCGGCAAGAACCTCAAGCAGCTTGGCGTCAATCTCGGCGCGCCAGGCTTCCGCCGCGACGGCAGCGGTTTGCTTTGGGTGCATCAGCACAAACAGGTTCAGGTCGATTTCGACAAACGGCTCGGCCTCTATCGCCATCATGCGTCGCGCATCGAGGGACCGTTGCCGTGGGTCGCGGCTTCCGGCTGTCGAGGCGTTTCCCGCGTGACGATCGATCCCCGTTTCGACGATACGATCGAGCGGCCCGTCTCGTATCGCGTGCGGCTCGTGTTTGCCGAT
>WGDQ01000866.1 GCA_015493185.1 Planctomycetaceae bacterium | reverse complement strand
GCTCACGCGCAATCCGCAACGTTCGATCGCTTTCAGCCAGGCAGCCGTTTCCGCGGCATCGCCACGCAGCGCATCGACGCCCGCCGCGCTGTTGGCGCCACGCCACCGGCCGGGCAGTGTCCACTCCACGTCGCGCAGCCCCGCGTCGCGGATCGCTTGGGCCATATCGGCCGGCCTCACCCCCTCGAACATTTCCGTCGCACAGCCAATCCGCATGGCCTTCTCGCTTCAAAGTTCCGTAAAGCGCGTCTCCCAGACGTTCCTCACGCCCCGGGGCCCTGCCACCGTCGTCTCGCACTCGGATAAAAACGGCCCGCCGATCCGGCAAAATCGACATCAGTGTACAAACGCTATTGACTCAGTACACGCGTATATTATAGTTGAGTGGCGACAGTGGTTCTCGTTTCCGGGCCGAGGCTAGCCAGATAATAACCCGTTGACAGCAGGCCGGGCGATGAAGCCCCGCGACGGCATCGCGCGCTGCATCCGCGCACGGCAATGCCGATCGGGGCTTCGCACCACTGTGGGTTGTTTGCCGTGCCGGGGGCTTCCGTGGCGGTTCGTGCAACCGTCAATCAACACGGGCCTTTGCCGAAAAAGGCTCTTCACTGCACAAACCGAGGCATTGCCGTCCCATGACCGATTATGACCGGCTGACCAAGCGCCAGCGAGAGGTGTACGACTTCATTCGCGACAAGATCCGCAGCCGAGGCTACGGCCCCACGGTTCGCGAGATCGGTGCGGCGTTCAACATCAGCTCGCCCAACGGCGTCATGTGCCATCTCAAGGCCCTTGAGAAGAAAGGGCTCATCACCCGCGAGCCCAATATGTCCAGGGCCATCATGCTCACGAACGATGCCGCCCGGCGCGAGGGGCTGCCGTTGGCCGGGCGCATTGCCGCCGGACAGCTTCGCGAGGCCGTCGAAACGACCGAAACCATCGATTTCAGCGACCTTTTCCAAGGCGACGATGGCCGCCTGTTCGTCCTCCAGGTCGAGGGCGACTCAATGATCGAAGACCAGATTGCCGACGGAGACTACGTCATTGTGCGCCGGCAGGACGTGGCCAGTCCTGGCGACGTGGTGGTGGCCATCACCGACGAAAACGAGGCGACCCTCAAACGCTGGTACCCCGAGCCAGACAAACAGCGCATCCGGCTCGAACCGGCCAACTCGTCAATGAAGCCTATCTACGTCCGCTCGGCCCGCGTTCAGGGCGTTGTGGTTGGCGTAGTTCGTCGAATGCGGTAGCTCGGCCCGCCGGTCCCAGAAGGTTATCGCACGGGCAAGTTCAAGAAAGCCCGCAAACACATCCCAGGGCACGCGTGTTTCGCGGCAGTGGTGAGGCGTGCCGTTGGCTGCGCGCCGCAGTCATCAGTCGCGGGGCAGGGCGTCGAACATCCCGTCCACATAACCTGCATCGAACCGGGCCATCTCGTTGCCCGTGGTCAGGGGGGCCATGCGTTCAAGCCACTGGTAGTGGGCCAGCAGTTCGTTCAGTTTGTCCGACCACTCGAGCCCCACGTCCTCGGCGCGCGCGGCCAGCCAGGTAGTCAGGCCGCCGCAGTTCTGGCCGGCAAGCCACTGACCCAACACGGCGGCCACATGGCGGCCGTAGCGCAGCGCCAGGTAGTCCACGTAAAGAAACGCCAGATCGTATAACGGTAGCTCAATCGCCTGCGAAGCCCCCCAATCAATCACTCCGGTCAGTCTCATATCACCGGGGTCGAACAAACAGTTCTGCAACTTGAAGTCGCCGTGTCCCGTCACGCTCGGCAACCGCAAACGCTCGAGCCCTTCTCGCACCACGTTGCCCAATCGGTCCAGTGCGGCCCGCTGTGCGGACGTGTAGGCCAGGTCGCGCAATCGTGCCACTTCGTCGTTCACCCGTTCGACAATCGCCTGCGCCGTACCGTGGTTGCCGCACGTTTGTCGGTGCAGCGCTGTTCCGAACGCCGCTGCCTCGGCCAGGGCACGCCGCCAACGCGCATCGTTGCACGGCAAGCGTTCGATGCTGCTGCCGGGCAGCAGCCCCACGGCCGAAAAGTACACGCTGCCCACGTGCCCTTCATGCAGCACGCGCGGCAGCCTCGCGGCGAGCGATTTCCAACGCTCGTCGGTCTGGGCGGTTCGCAAACGCTCGACTTCGATCCGCGCGTGCTCTCGTGCCCGCGACTCGAGCGGCAGCCGAAGCACGCACCCAGGCAAGTCGTGCTTCTCGTTGCGCGAGCGAAAAACAGCGGTCACCATGCCCATGTCGCAGTTGATCCGATACGAGAGCAGCTCCAATGCTCCCTCGGCCGGTTTCTTGTCCGCCACAGCGGCGGCCACGGCCTTCACGGCCAGCTCGATCACGCTCGGCGGCAGTGGCGCCTCGCGCGATGCGCGAAACAGCAACGCCGGCGGACACAAGGCATGACGCCAGCCGCGGGCCCAATGTCGCCATCGCTGCCGCCGGCTCGTACATGCCCGCTGGAACGACGCGGCAATCGTCGCCTTGCTCGTTTCGCGGCGCCACAGGGCACCGGGCACGTGGCGGTCGGGCAAGACGAAAAACGCCTGCCGCGCCCCAAGTCCCGCGTGATCCAACCAGCGGACATATTGCCCCCACGTCGCGCCGCGTCGGGTTGGGTTGTCCGATGCGCCCGTCCTTTCTTTCATTTCTTTCGTCGTCAGGGCGGGCTCGCTCGGTGCCCGAGTCCCGAAACACCGCCGGCGGTTGTCGTCTACCACCAGCAACGTGCCGCCACGGCGCAGCACGCGGCATGCTTCGCTCAGCAACATCTCGCCGGCGTCGCGCTGCTTTGGCCCCGCGTCGGAACCTTGCAGCACGGGCAAGCCGATTGCACCGTTGAGCACCACCCAGTCGAATTGCGCATCGGCAAACGGCAGATGTTCCGCACCGCGCAGGCACACGAAACCCGTTGGGCGCAGATCCAACCCTTCGATCCATCGCCGTGCGAACCGCAGACGATCGGCGTCGCTATCAACAGCCACCACGCGGCCCGCATCGCGTGCCAGCGACGCCGCTATGGCCCCCCAGCCGCAACCAACCTGCAATACGCACGTTCCCTCATCGAGCGGCGGTGCCACAAAACGCCAGCCTGCCGCGGCCGAGCCCATCATCATCCGTGCGTCGCGGGCCGAAAGGCCCAGCCATCGCGTCCATTGGCGCAGCGCCGTTTCCACCGCGCCGCCCGAGTCGGCCAGCAACTGCTCGAAGCGATCAACCGCCTCGCGAACAACCGTGTGCGAAGCCGGCCCCGGGTCTTCCGTCGCGCACTCAAACAGCGGCACCCCATCGCGCACGGCAAATCGTTGCCCGCACACCTCGCAGTGCAATTCGCCATCCGCATCGCTGCCGGTCGTGGCACAATGCGTCAGCCGCCGGCAGCACTTGGGGCAGTGCAGTTCGATCCCCAGCGGAAAGAGCCGCACGGATTCAGGATCGCTTCGCTGCATAGCCAATGCGCTGCCCAACCGGCGGCGTGCCCGGGGGGAAAGAAACGTCGCGCGGCGATGCTACGGCCCAGGGTGTGTCCAAAACCGGCCGCGTGCCACCGCCACTGATTCAACCAGCGGCCGTCGGAACCGACAGGTCCAGCGTGCCATACTGCTGGAGAACGTCTTTCACTTCGTCGTAGTTCTCCACCGTTTCCGAAATGGGCCGTCTGGCCTGTTTGACCAGTTTGGTTTTGATCTCCGTGGGCGGCACGCCAAGAAACGGAAAGATCACTTCGTCGAAAAGCTGCTGCGGCCGCGACGCCAGGTCTTCGTAGCTCACCACGCGTCCTTGTTCGGCAATGCACGGGTGTTGCAGCACCGACTGGTATTCGTTGCGATTCAGCTCGTAAAAGTCGGCCACCTCATCCGGCTCGATGTGCACCGTGACCTGCTTTGGCGGGTTGGTATCGGTGGCAAGATATTGCTTGGTCTTATGCGCGACTTTCAGCGAAACGAATTGCTTGTCGGTCTCGCGGCGATACAGCACCAGATACTTCGACGTGGGAAACTGCTGATGAAACTGCTCGAACGTGATGCCGTGCAGATCGAACTGCCCGATCAAAATCTTGCAGCCCGCAATGCGCTCGGGCAGGGCGTTCAGCGAGTATCGCACGTGCCGAAAGACCGCCTCGGGCCGCTCCGGACGCGGGCGAATGCCGTAATGAAATACCGGATTCAAAAACTCGTGCTCGAGCGAGATGCCCGGAATCGAGTTCAGATAGTCCGACAACAAATTTCCGCCGGTTCGCTGTCGGGCCAGTATGAACAGCGGCTGCTTTTCTTGCCGCGGGCCAACCAGGTATCGCAATCGCAAACGCGAACGATGCCGCGCCTTGCGAAGCGAACGTTTCACAACTTGTTTCAAAGACTCGTCTGCCATGGTGGTTGTCAGAAAGAAAGTTCGGAGATGCCGAAAAGCTGAAGAACGGAAAAACAGAAGAGAATGCCCGTTGCCGCGCGACCCGTCGTCGGCCCCGTGCCGCGCCGACGAACACGACCACCTTTGATCGATTGCGCACCGACCGATCGCGCTGCGCAGAACCGACAACAACAAAAAACAACGCCCGGCGGCGATTCTCCGTCACAATATCGCAACCGAAAACGCCCCGTCAGCGGGCAGCACGTCAGGCGAATCGCCATATGTAAAGTACAAGTATAACTGATGAATCGGCCCTGTGTTAGACGCGATTCTCTCACCTTTCTCGCCTTGCTCGCAGTACAAAACCGCTTGTCCACACGCTGCCGCGCCGG
>WGDQ01000865.1 GCA_015493185.1 Planctomycetaceae bacterium | reverse complement strand
GAACGGGCGGCTCTGTGCCGGCGGCTCCCCGATACGTCTTGCACGCACGCGATCGGCCGCATTGCCCCGACCGATTTCCATCTGCTTAATCGCCGACAAGGCGGTTTTACAGCCCGCGAAATCTCCGCAGGAAAGCCATCGACCAACCCGCTGCCGCGACTTCATACAGGTCGGATCGGGGCTGCTTATTCAGAACAAACAAGGCATGCCGATCCGCAGGACAAATGGATCACTTGGCGAACCAAGTGCCGGAAAACCCGTAGAAACAGTACGATCCTGTCTTTTGGTATTCATTTCTCGATTTTCTCATCGCAGCAGAGTCGTCTGGCGGATTTGGGCGGCGCGACGAGCATTATCTGCGTGGCCCGCGCGATTTTACTCTTCACATTGCGGCGAAATCGTGTATTCACCGGGTATACGGCCTGCGTTGTCGGTGAACTGCGAACGCGTGGCATCCGACATGCTCGGGTCTCGAAGATCGATCGGCCGGTGATCGGTGCCTGCTGACGCCTGAGGAAGATGGATTTCTCGGCCGAGACGGCGTGCCGAGCGGCGCGGGCACCGAGCCTGTAGAGCGACCGTGTGGGTCGATGATCGACGAGGATCATCAGCCACGAAGGTGGCGGCAAAGTGTAGAGGACATAGGGAACGTAGCGATCGGCGAGCGCGGAGCGAAGAAATTTCTGTTTTCGCGTGGCGCGCGTATGAATGCGTCGTTGGTTGCGTGCCGATTGAGTTTGATAGCGAAGCGCTAGCGGTTGTTCGCCTTTTTTGGGGCTTCTATAATACTGCGGGCGCAATATGGATCAGGGGAGCTGTGGGTTGTCTTCCAAACCCAAAATCCTTGTCGTCGGCGATACTCGTCAATCGAGTGGAGACCCCATCGAACGCCTCGACGGGGCGTGCGAGGTGATCGTGGTGCCGACGATTCTTCGCGCCTTGGCTCGCCTGAAACGAGAAAAGCTCGCCGGCATCTATGTCACGTCGGAACACTTGGACGAAGCGTTCCACGTTGGCAAGCTGTTGCAGCACGAACGCGTTCTCGAAGGGCTGCCCGACGGTGTGTTGCTGCTCGATGTAGACAACACCATCATCTGGAGCAACGGGCGACTGGCCGAGTGGACGCATCGCGACAGCGTGTTGGGCGAAAACTTCTACAAGGTGCTCGGCAGCCCCGATATTTTGGGGCCCGACTTCTGCCCATTTCAAACCGCCCTGTCGACCGGTTCGCCTTCGCAAACCACGCTTCGCGTGGGTGACAGCCGCTACTACAAGATTCATGCGGCGCCGGTGTTCGACGGCGACTGCGTGCCCCGCAATCTGCTGGTCACGGTGCGCGATGTCACGCAAGAAACGCTCCAGCAGCAAAAGTTGGCCGCCATCCATCAGGCAGGTATCGAGCTGGCCGATCTGAAGCCGGACGAACTGCTGCAAATGAGCGTGGCCGAGCGCGTGGAGCTACTGAAGGCCAACATCCTGCATTACACCAAAGACCTGCTGAATTTCGACGTCGTCGAAATTCGCCTGCTCGATCCGAAAACGGGCCGCCTCGAGCCGCTGTTGGCCGTTGGCATCGAGCCGGAAGCAGCCACCCGCGACCTTTATGCCCGACCGCAAGGCAATGGCGTCACGGGTTTCGTGGCGGCCACGGGCAAGAGTTATCTGTGCGAAGACACCACGCAGGATCCCCTTTACCTGGAAGGGGCCAAGGGGGCGAAGGGATCGTTGACCGTGCCGCTGATCTTGCACGACGAGGTCATCGGCACGTTCAACGTCGAGAGCCCCGAGCCGGGCGCCTTCACCGAAAGCGATCTTCAGTTTCTCGAAATCTTTTCGCGCGACGTAGCCGTTGCGTTGAACACGCTCGAGCTGCTCGTGGCCGAAAAGGCCAGCAGCACGGCGGCCAGCGTCGAGGCGATTCATAGCGCTGTGGCCTTGCCGGTCGATGAAATCTTGAACGACGCGGTCAACGTCATGGAACGCTATATCGGTCATGAGCCCGAGGTGACCGAACGGCTGCAACGCATCTTGCGCAATGCACGCGACATCAAGCAGGTGATCCAGAAAGTGGGCCAGAAGATGGCGCCCAGCCAGGCGCTTCCACAGCCATTCGAACAGGAAGATCGTCCGCTACTGCGCGGGCGCAAGGTGCTGGTGGTCGATGCCGACGAAAGCGTGCGCAGCGCGGCTCACGATTTGCTCGAGCGCTATGGGTGCATCGTGGAAACGGCCCACAACGGGGCCGAGGCGATCTTCATGGTGCGAAATGTCGATTCCGCAACACATTACGACGTGATCATCGCCGATATTCGCCTGCCCGACATGAACGGCTACGATCTGATGCTAAAGTTGAAGGAAATCGAAGACCCGGTTCCTCTGGTTCTGATGACCGGCTTCGGTTACGATCCGGCCCACGCGATTGTGAAAGCTCGTCAGGCCGGATTGCAAGCAGTGCTGTATAAGCCGTTCCGTCTCGATCAACTGCTCTCGACCGTGGAGCAAATCGTGCAGGCCACGCCCGTGCGCAACGCTTGAGCAGGCGTTTGCCGCAACGCTCTGACGAGTCAGGTTCGTCTGTCGCCCCGCCGGGGGTGGCGTTCACTCGGTTTCGCACCCCAGGGATCGTGTCGCGCCCATCATGACCACCGCCGACTGGTTGTTTCTGCTGCTGGCTCTGGCTGGCCATCTGGCTCTGGGGCTGCTGGCCAACAACTACGTGCATGCCTTGCCGCTAGGGTTCCGTCTGCTGCGGATTTACTCCACGCTGCTGCACGCTTTCGTGCCGGGTGTGCTGCTGCTGGTTGCCTACGCGGCGATCAACAACCCGGAACAGCTCGCCTTGGTATCGCACTGGTCGCAATTGCCCTGGGCGGTGCGGGGCTATTTGCTGCTGTGTTGGGCCATGGCACTAGGGCCGCTACCCTGGTGGACGTGGCTCCGGTTGCGGCAACGCCCACCGGCCGAGTTATTGTCGAACCACAGCCAACATATCGATCTTGTCGAGCAATTGGG
>WGDQ01000864.1 GCA_015493185.1 Planctomycetaceae bacterium | reverse complement strand
CTGCTAATCGGGGTGTCGAGGCTGTTCGATGCTTCGGCTCTTGTGGAGTCGATAGCGACGAAACGTACGGCCTCGACCGATATTCGCACGCAACTGCGCGACCTGGTCGGCACAACCCAACCGGGGTTTTCGATCTGTGTCGAACACCCCGCTGCTGCCCCACGTTATCCCGTCGGTGTGATTTCCTTCCGTGACAAGCCGAATAACACCAATTCCATTTCCATTGTGGTCATGTTGCGTTGGCTTCTGTCGGGTTTGAGCCCGAGGCGGCGGGTGTGGATGACCTTGCCGGTTGCTTCGAACTGTTCGAGCAACGACTCGATGGCCGCCAACGAGCCACTTATGGTGAGCGACAACGTGCGGCGTTCGAGCGTGAACGGACTAGGTTTTTGGGCCGCAGTGGTGGTGGCCATGGCCAGCGGATCGTCTCCCGGGTGCCAGGGCCGGTGCTGTGGCTGGGCCAGGTGAATGCGTCGCACTTCGCAACCGGCGCGGCGAGCCATTTCGATCACACGCTCGCGAAACGCGTGGCCATCTTCAATAGTGACCAAACGTTCGCGAAGCTCCTCGAGCGTGTTTTCGACGTCGGCCGCGCGACGGCGGATTGCCGGCAGTTGGGCTTCGGCCCGTTGGGCCTCGCGCAACTGTTGATCGAGCGCGGCGCGGTGATCACTGGCCGCACGGTATTCATCGGCTCCGGTCCAAACGGCCGTAAGCCCTAGACCCACGATTATGGTTATGACGGATACGCGCCGCTCGGGCCGCTCGAGAGCCTCGGCCAGGCGCCGACTAACCGCTTTTTTCGTTAAAGTTTTCATCGTTTTCCAGCTCGTTCGATTCGGCCGCCAGTTCGGTTTCGATCTCAAAGGCCGTCGCGTCGCCGACGGGTAGCCGCAAGGGCCGGGTACCTTCCACATAGGTATTGGTAAAGCCGGGTGTTTTCGAAAGCCACTCAGCAAAGTGGTACACGTCTTCAGGGTCGAGGCTTGCCCCGTCGAGCGAGACGTGGGCCGTGTCGTCAACCACAAGGCCATCGAGCCATGTTGTGGGCGGCAGGCATTGGGCAATGGCGCGGATCGTCCGACGCCAGCGGGGTTGGCCCACGCCCTGCTCGATCTGGCGGATCAGGTCGATCTCGAGCTGCGCTCGGGTTGACTGGGCCATGAGTTGCGAGGCTTGTTCGTGGTAGTCGACCAGTTGGGCAAGCTGCCGCTCGAGACGTCGGCAACAGATTTTTTGATGAATGGCCAGCGACCAGCTACCCACAGATAGCAGCACCGCGGCGGCCACGCCCCAGCTTATCCAACGCAGCGTATGGCCCACTTCGGTGGGTTCCGAAACGCCAACGGCCCGCCGGAGGTCGGGACCCGCGTGCGATGCCTCTTCGTCCTGGTGTGCGAGGCACATGCCCAGCGCCGCGGAAAAGGCAGGATCGTCAATAGCGGGGTCGAACTGCCATGTTGGCTGAATCGAGGCGGGCAGGAACGGTTCGACGCTCACCGCGACGCTTTGCGCATATTGCTCGCGCTGCTGATCCACAAGCTGTTTGGGACCACAAAGGTAGAGCTTGTCGATAGGCCCTTCGGCATGACGATGATAGCGGGCGCAATACCGCTGCAAGCGATGCAGGTGGTGGCCAACCAGTGCGGCACCATGACCCTGTGGTTTGTGACGCCCCGCGCCGCCGGGCCGGTAATCGAGCACAAGGCGTCCTCGGTGGCTGATGACCACATCGACCGACTCATCATCGAGCGACACGAGCAGCACGGGCGCATGTTCGTCGAGATGCGCGGTGCCCACAGCGCGGCACAGCGCCACAGACGCCGGCTCGATGCGTTCGATGCGCAGGCCGGCCGCGTCGGTCGCTTCGAACAGCGCGTCGACAATGCCACGGTTGGTTACGGCCACGATGGCCATCTGCTGCCGGGCGTCGAGCGGGGCGATCGACTCGGCCAGCACTTTTTCGCCCCGTCCCAATAGCAGATAACGTTCGCTGCGCCGTGAGAGGCGGGCCAGCTCTTTGCGCAATTCGGTTTCGGTGCCGTAGAGCACGCGGGTGGCACAGAAGTCGGCGGCCAGAGCGATCGACACGCGCTGACCGTCGATGCCCCACTGGCTGGCCAGACGTTTGCAGGCGGCGGCCAATTCGCGACGGCCCATCGAGCTTTCGAGTCGCAGCGACTTGTCTCGCCAGCGAACCTGACCGCCTTGCACGAGCGGGCAGCCGTTGCCGGACGTGCCGTCGGTTTGCACGATCAGCAAGTACAGGTGGTTGCGACCCACGGTAATGGCGATGCGGCGATTTGTCGAACGTTTGCGAAACACGTGGAACGACTCCGGATTTGTTTCGATGCAAATACCGCGCGGCCCGATGGCATGCGGTCGCGAAAGCGCGGAAGGCTTCGATTGTTGGTTACAAACTGACGGTGACCTCGAGGGTGCGCGTGATGCCGGCCGCGGTGCCGGTGCCGGTGACGATGACAGTGTTGGACGGTCCGTCGACGACCGTGGCGGCGTAGGTGTTTCCGCTGCCAACGGGAAACTCGGTGGCGGGAATGCCATTGCGCCAGGAAGGATTGGCCTCGAGCTCGGCCAACGCATGGTGTACGGCGGCCCCGGCCAGGTAGGTGGCCTGCTCGTAGTAGACCGTGTTGCGCAGGGCCGTCATCTGATAGGTTTGTCGGTCCCACATGCCAATGATCAGCGCGGCACTGATGGTAACAACGAACAAGCAGACAAGCATGGCAGCGCCTCGACGCGCGGCACCACGACGCGACGCCGACGCGCGCCGGGCGTGCCTCGAACCGACCGGCGCGGTGCGTTCGGCCGCAGCGTGCGGGTGTGGTGTGCGGGAGCGACGTTTCGCTCCAGCCGTGAATCGTTTGCTTACCATGATCGCAACCATGCCCTGCAACTGTAGGTCTCGGGTCCGCGGGCGCGTTGTATGGTCACGCGCACTTCGATTAGCCGAATGTCGGCCACTTTGCTGGTTTTCGTCACCGTATCGCGCTCGTAGCCGATGAAGCTTACGTTCGATAGGTGTTCGCCGAGCATCTCAAGGCCGCTGCTTCCGGTTGCGAAACGGAAACCAACCCCCGGCGCGTAGAGCAGCCAGGTGTACTTCTGGCCGTCGGGCATGACGACGGTGAGTCGGCTATCGAATTGCCGCTCGGGGTTGATGAAATCGACCGATTGCGCCTGTCGCACGTGCCGTACGACGTGCCGCAGCGCGGCGGTGGCCTCTTCCACCTGAGCCAGGTCGCTTTCATGCGCGAGCCAGGCCATTTGGCTGCCGCGCAAAATGACCGCGGCCGCCGTGGCCATGATCGTCAGCATGCTGCTGGCCAAGATGATCTCCAGCAGCGTGTAGGCCGAGCGCCGGCTTATTGTGGTCGTTCGGCAAGGCAGCGGAACGCTCGGCGAAAGCGGCACGGACCGCGCGGCACACGTTCGATGCTGGCACGCCGCCGCGCTGGTCGGTGCATTGGCTCGGTGCCTGGCGGGCCGTTCGCCTGGACGAGGCGACAAGGCAACCTCGGGCCGGCCCGGCCGGCGAAAACATTGTGGTCGCCGTCCGGGGTCGGGGTTTGTTTTCGGATGCCGAAGAAGCCAGATCATGGGCCAGCGGTTCGTAATTAGTAAAGCGTTCGGAAATCGGGAAGCGAAAAATCAGTAACTTGCCAGCTTGGCGATTTTGCTGGCCATGATTCGCGACGGCTCGCCGACGTTGTAAAGATTGTCGCCGTTGCGGTCGTACCAGACGATCGCGGAGATGACCATTAGCCGGTCGGGCATTCCGCCAACACTGCTGGCATCGGACCGCCAGGCGAAATACCGCACTTGTGGATGACCGTCGCCGGCGAAGTCGCCGAATTCGTAGCCCACCTGCCAATTGTGGGCCGTCAGGGCCAACTGCCGCTCCATCGTGCTCACGCAATAGTTGGCCGTAAGGTAAAAGGTCTCGATGTCGCGAGAGACGCGCATGGCATCTCGCATGAGGCGCAGGCCGGGCACTAAGGTTCCGGCCAATAGCGTGGTGGCCAGAAGCACTTCGAGCAGCGTGTTGCCGGCCCGCCGCCGTGGGCGAAAGCCGCCTGCGGTGCGGTAAGCGTGTTGTTTTTTCAACAATCGCATTGTCGATCCAGCCATTGCACGCGAGGCCTCCGCACTCCCCCTGCAACGGGAGCGCATCGTGCCGCTTAAGTCTCAAGAAAAGCGTAGCTTGCGGCTACGGCGCCGCTTCCGAAAGTCGGCCTGAAAAGCAAGCGCACCTGTGGCGGTCGTCTGGGGTGCCGCAACCGGCCTTGTGGCAAACTGGCCACGACGGCTGTGGGACCGTCGCGCAGGGGTGCCGCGCATTGGTGAGAAACGCGCCGTATGGCGGACGCCCCCGAAGAGCCGGAGCAGCGCAATCTGTGTGGGGGGACAGGAAACCGTGAAGCGGATGGATGGATCGACGGATGGGGGCGCCTGCACTACAACGACCGCTGCCATGCACACGGCCGATGCCACGAGTGAGGGCGCGATTGCACCGGCTGGCACTTAAAGATCGGTAACGCGGACCGCACCGGTTAGCGGAGCCACATCGACGCGACGGCTGCGAACCGGCCCGGTGAACGTCACCTGATAGGCGGCCAGGGCCTGACCTTCGAAATTGAATTCGAGCCGAACGCTGTTGGGCGTCACATTCAATTGGGCTGGAAAGACGCGCGGACTGTCGATCTCGACCGACCCGCCCGAAGCACGATACAGTCGATAGCCGGTGAAACCGCCCTTCGTGCCAGTAAACAATAGGTAGTGATTGTCACCTGTGGCGATGGCGCGACGCCGGAGCTGGATGAGGTCGAGCGCCAGGCGACGGGCATCGCTGTGAGCCGCCACATCGCCCAAGAGCGAAGGTCCTAATCGGGCAATGGCCACGACCGAGAGCACGCCCATCAAGGTGACCACGGCGATGAGTTCTAAAAGCGAGAAGCCCGAGGCAACGCGTGCTCCGGGCTTCGATTGCAAGTTGAGATGCCGCTGTCGCATGATGACTTTCCTCGGCAACTCCAAGCTCTTTATGGCCGCAAGCGGCCGCCGGCCACGCGGCGAAACCGCGTGAGAGGGTTTCCGAACATTGGAGACAATGATTCGAAAACCGGCGGCCGTGTGTTTGCCCGAAGGGGGGCGTTGTCCGACTGCGGACGCCCTAGCTGAAACGCTGATGCGGGCGTTCGGACGGACGACGCCCAAACCGCAGATGTTTTGCGGCTAAGTTTTCAGTTGGCTTGTGCGTTGGTTACGGATGACTGCCCGAGGTATGCCCGCTGACGCGCTTGGTGGTGGCGTCGAGCGTGTAGGCATTGCCGGAAACGGGGCACCGGGGTAAGCCGTCGGGAAAATAGGTCGCGTTGTTCAAATCGTTGATCGATGCAGGGAGCGATCCGGTCTCAAAGAAATACCGCTCCACAGCCGAATTGATTTCCGACTTGTTCTGGAAGCAGGCATTTTCTCTAGCCGTCGAGCTCGAGGCCGAAATACGCGGTATGACGACCAGCGCGATGATGCCCAGAATCGTGACCACGGCCAGTAGCTCTAAGAGCGAAAAACCGTGTCGACGTGGTTGTGTCATAGAACGACGCATGATTGGGTTTCCTCAAAACGCAAAATATGTGGACCTCGCGCAGTTCGGCACAGCGGATTTCGAACGACGGGTTGTTGTTTGTCTCACCCTTTCCTCAACCGAATGTGCCGGCGTTGATTGGCCCACGGGGCGAAAGCGTGCCGTAAGTCGCTGTTAAAAACACAAAAAATGACGTTTACTTTGCAAATACCCAACGGGCGGCGACGGCTTCTGGTTCTTCCAGCAACCGCACTGCATGCGAGCTGCGTAACCAATGCTTGTTCGCCAACTCGCTGGAAAACTTCTTCCTGGTGATGAACGGTCGAAACCGCTCAGCTTTTCTTCATCGTCTCAAGCTCGGTCTATCGACCGGGGATTCCTGCGACCGGTTTCCATTGAGGGAGCGTTTGGTTTTCCTTCTGCCGACAAAGCAGTTCTTCAACAGGCTGTTCGATTTACCTGGCGGGCTGGCATGCTGCCAATCTTACGGCGTGGCATGGTCGTGTCCGACAACCAGATGCGTTGCCGGGTCGATCGCATAGGCGGAGCCGTCAACCGGGCAGGTAGGTAGCCCCTCTGGAAAATAGCTTTTATCTGCGCCGATATCGCTCAGATTCGAGCTGGGCCACGTACCGTGATCGCGAAACCAGCGTTGAACCTCCAGTTCGATATCCCCTCTATTCGTATGGCACGCGCTACGACGAGCGTCAAATGCGGTAGTCGAAAATCTTGCAACGACAATCCAGGCAATCACGCCCACGATCGTGACGACGGCGATCAGCTCGAGCAAAGAAAAGGCAGAACATCTCACGGTTTTCTTCATTTTCGATCAATTCTTCGTGACGAATGGGCCCGTGCTCGCAAACCGATTGCGGAGCTGAGCAGGTCGAGACGGTCAGGCGCTGCCGACGGCGCCAATCATGTCGAACATTGGCAGGTAAATGGCCAGGACGATGGTACCGATAGCAACAGCCAATGAGATGGTAAGCGCTGGTTCGATGGTGCCGACCATCAGCGAGGTTTGTCGTTCGATCTCGCGTCGTAGGTGCTGACGGATTTGTGCGGCCGCTTGGGCCAGGGTGCCGGTGCGTTCGGCGATGACGACCAACTGCGTGACGACCGGCGGAAAAAGATCGCCCAAGCGTTCCAGTTCGCTGCTGAATCGTTCACCACGCTCGACGGCTTCGCGCAGGCTTTCGATGCTACGACGGATGACGCGGTTGGAAACCGTATCGCAGGTGATGGCGAGCGATTCGGCCACGGTGAAGCCCGATTCGAGCAGATTACCGAGGGCCTCGATGAACTCGAGCACAATCACGTTGCGCCACCAGCCGCCTAGCAGGGGCACGCGGAGGATCCAGCCGTCGATTCGTTCGGCCATGGCCGGCGTCTGTCGTAGTCGATGCCAGCTCAACGCGGCAATGACCGGCAGGAGCAAGCCGATCCAGCCGTAAGCGGCCATCCATCGGCCCACCTGGATGAGGCATTGAGTGATCCACGGCAGAGGCACGCCGCTCTCGGCGTACGTTTCCTCGAACACCGGCACGACGAACATGAGCATGAACGTGACGGAGAGCGTTCCGGCCCCCAGCAGCAGGCCGGGATAGGCGAGCTTGCGTATCACCTGCCAACGAAGCTGCCCAGCCGTTTCCAACTGCGTGGCGACGCGCTCGAGCGTGGCGGCCAACGTACCGGCCCGCTCGGCAACGCGAACCTGGTGGACGACCAGATCGCCGAAAGCGCCCGGATAGCGGGCCATAGCTTTGCTGAGGCCTTCGCCCATTTCGACGTCGCGCCGCAGGCCGTTCAATACCCGAACGTAGCGCCGCAGCGTTTTTTCCCGAGCCAATGTTTCCAATGCCTTGGGCAGCGAAACACCGTGACCAACCAGTGTGGCCAAATTTCGCAGTAGATAGGCGCGATCGCTCGCGCGGATTTTGATCCGCTCGTCGGCCTGCTGCGAGTGCGCCGCCGAGCCAACAGCACCGCTTGTCGAGCGGCGTGCTCCGGCAAGCGAAGAGGCCCAGTGCGTCCACCACGATGAGGATTTGGCTGAAGACTGCATGGCCGGCCCTCGTTTCCCTTTTTTTCTTCCGCCCAAAGCGTGTTTTGTTTCTGATGCCGGTGACCGGAAACGGCTGAAAGAGCATGGAGCGAACAGCCTCGGCCGGGTGCCGCATCAATTGGCGACTTTGTAAAACAACTCTTCAAGCGTGGTACGGCCTTGAAACACCTGAGTAAGCCCCGACTCGACGAGTGTGGTCATACCTTCTTGTATGGCGATCTCACGCAGGTTGCCCGGGGCAACCCCCTCCTCGATGGCGTTGGCCACCGCGGGCGTGACCACCATGATTTCGAAAATCGGAATCCGGCCGGCGTATCCGGTGCCCAAGCACCGTTTGCAACCGCGGCCGCGGTAGAACGTGGCATCGTCCGGAACACCGGTCCGCTGAGCCAGTGTTTCGAGCATGCGCTGATTGGGTTCGCACGGCTCTTTGCACTCAGGACAAATGGACCGCAGCAAACGTTGTGCGATCGAGCCGAGCAGCGCGCCGCCGATTTTGAAGGCATCGACCCCCAGATCTTTCAAACGCGGGACGGCACCCACGGCATCGTTGGTGTGCAGGGTGCTGATCAGCAGGTGCCCCGTGAGTGCGGCCTGTACGGCGGTGGCCGCCGTTTCGTGGTCGCGGATTTCGCCCAGTAGAATGACGTCGGGGTCTTGGCGAAGGATGTACTTCAAGGCATTGTTGAATCCCAATCCGTGCTCGCTGTCGGCCCCGACCTGATTGATGCCGGGCAGGCGGTACTCGACGGGATCTTCCACGGTGACGATGTTGCGTCCGACCGTGTTGATGCGCGAGAGCATGGCATACATGGTGGTAGTTTTTCCCGACCCGGTGGGGCCGGTTACGACGACCATGCCGTAAGGCTTCTCGCTGAGCGACTCGATGAGTTGCTGTTCGCGTTGGCCCAGGCCCAGGCGTTTCAGGTCGAACACCTTGCGGCCTTCGTCGAGCAGGCGGAGCACGACCTTTTCGCCACCAACCGTAGGAATGGTGCTGACACGGAAGTTGGCCTTGGCACCCGCTTCAACCAGCGACAGGTGTCCGTCTTGCGGCTTGCGCGTTTCGGTGGTGTCCATTTCAGCCACCACCTTGATGCGTGCGACAACGGCCTCTTCGATATGCTCGGGAATGGTCATTACCTGCTGCAATTCGCCGTCGACGCGATAGCGGACGCGCATTTCGGGCAAGTGCGGCTCGATGTGGATATCGCTGGCGCCCACTTCGATGGCACCCACCAGAATCGAGCGGACGAGCCGGATGACCGGCGCGGAATCCTGCTCGGTTTCGTGCTGCATGGCCTCGATGGCGGCCAACTCGCCGACCTCTTTCAGCTCGGCCATTTTCATATCGACGATCGTTTGCCGGGCGACAATTCGTTCGTCGAAGGCCCGATCGAGGGTCGACTGCACTTCGTGCTGCAAGGCCACAACGGGCTCGACGTGGTAGCCCGTGAGCAGTTCGGCCTCGGCAATGGCCTCGATATCGTCGGGCGACGACATGGCCAGCGTGAGCGTGTCGTGCTCGATGGCCACCGGCGCGGCCGAGCGGCTGCGGGCGAACTCTTCCGGCACGAGCCGCACAACCTGCGGATGGATCGCGTGCGGCACAAGCTGGCGGAATGGCACCTCGAACTGCGTGGCCAGCGCTGAGCCGAGCTGTTCCCAGGTGATGAGCCCGCGGCGCACGAGGATGGCGCCCAGCATGCCGCGTTCGGAACCCTGGGCCCGCAGCGCGCTTTGGAGTTGGGCTTCGGTGATGTCGCCTCGGGCAACGAGGATGTCGCCCAATCGTCCTGCCATGATGTTTCTCGTTCACGCCGTTCGAGGGGCGCTGCCGCCCGGAAAGGTGCGGAGCGCCGTCACGAGTCGAGCCCTAGTAGCTGTTCGATTTTCTTTTCCAGCACGACCGGATCGTAGGGTTTGACCACATATTCTTTGGCACCGGCGGCAAACGCCTGTTCCACGTCGTTCAAGTCGGCACTGCCCGAGAACACGAGCACCGGAATGTGGCTGGTGGCGGGCTCGCTGCTGAGCCGATTGAGCAAGTCGAGCTCTTCGTGCTCACGGGTTGCCAGATCGAGCAGGATCAACTGCGGACTGACACGCTCGGCCTCGGCAAGGGCCTGCTCGTCGCTTGCAACCCGATGCACGCGATAACCCAACAATTCGAGGCGCAGCGACGTGATGTCGGCCAGCGTCGCATCTTCCTCGATCAGCAATATCTGCGGTGCTTCTTCGTGCATGATGGATCGTCGACGTCGGATGCTTGCTGGTCGCGCCAGTCGCGACCGGTTGCGGCCGGAGTGTCGCGCGCGGATTCGCGTACCGGCGCGGATAGGCAATACCGCAATCACACGGGGCACGCCCTCGCGGGGAGCGCGTGGCTGTCTTCGGCCCGAGAAGGTCAGGGGACGAAAACGAGGAAAACACAGCGCACCCGTACCACCGT
>WGDQ01000863.1 GCA_015493185.1 Planctomycetaceae bacterium | reverse complement strand
GCATCGGGTCGAGACATTCTTTGCCGAACACCTCCGAGGGCCGTAGGCCGACGCTCAAAGGAAGCGTGCCGTAACAGCGGGCGGAAAAATTCGATTCGGCTACGCCAGTTCAAACAGCGACTGGCTCTTCACGATCGCGTAGTCGTCGGGAAACGTATGGAAGGCCTGTACCAGTAAACTGCGTGATCGCGTCTCGACGTTGATATAACTGAGCGCTCCAAGCGCGATGCGTCCACTGGAATCGAACCGGTGCAACATGCCCCGACGTTCGCCGTCGCGACACAGTTCGTCTTGGAAGGTCCAGAACAATTCGGGATCGACCGGCTCAAGCTGAAACCCCATCTGATAGCTTACCCCTCCGCGGCATTCGAGCGAATCGCTGCGTTCGCCCTTGAGACGATACGAAATCAGCCGGCGTTTTTGCGGCAGGGGTTGGTGTGCCGAAGTGGCAACCTCGGTCAAGGTGAGACCCTTGTAGCGCCACTTCACCACGTGACCAGCACTCGTAATCTGAACGGTAGCCTCGTAGTCACCCCGGGATATGGTCCGCGATTCGTGTATCTCGAACAATTCCGGATGAAGCACCCGACCGTAGAGTTGGAACACGAGCTCTTTGATTTTTGGTCGTACAGAAAGCACAGGAATGATTCCTTCGCTCGAATGATTGAAAAGCAATCGATGGGATCCGTCATCAGCACATCGTCGCATAGAGAGTCATTATAGGTCGCGCGCTGTTCGTACTCAAAGGGCGCTTCTTGCCACGAACCACGGCAATTATTTTCTGTCTTGACAAGCGACTATTCGCTCGGTTCATTTTCCAGAGCTAGCATTCAGGCGGTGTCTTCGGAAACAAATTATTTGTCCGTCCCGTGGCGAATGGGCCCCGTGACGTATACGAAAAAGCAAGATGTGCCGAAGTTGTAAGAGAACCATTGGCGCGCGAAGTGCGTTGCAAATTTGCCCCGGAATTTTCTTGTTGACAAACCCTTGGCACGCGGACTGACGTGCCGATCGAGCGCGGGGAATCGTTGCACGGCGCGTCAGATGTTCAGAGCGATCCCAGTCCACACGAGATAGATCGCGTGCGTTCCGGCCGTGACACCAAACCCGCGATAAGCGAATAGCGTGCCAAGCAGCGCTGCGTGAATCGCGCAGCCGATCCAATCGGCGGAACTACTCGCGCCCGCATGCCAGCCATAATGATTTGCCGCGACCGCGACCGCCGTTGATGCCACGATGGACCCGATGATGGACACTTCGCGAGACTGCCCCGCCGTGCGGAGCCCCCAGGCAAACACGGGCAACATCAACAGTCGGAACAGCACATCGTCGCGAACCCCCTCGCGTACGAGGCTCAGAACTTCTTCGACTCCAGCGCCGATCTTCCACTGCCGCAATGCACTGGGTGCCACGTCGGTCATACTTGTTTCAGATGGGCCGACGGCAATCATCGGCATCTCGACCGACGATCCGTGGGATAGCGCAATCCAAACCGTCGCCACCAGCAGGCATTCTGCCCACATTCCGGCAACCACATAGGCCGGCACGTTCCAGCGACAGCGCGCCCGACGACTCCAGAGGATCAGCCCCAAGGTCGTCACCGCCGGCAGTGTCATCCATCGGGCCACGCCCAACAAGACCGACACGCGGCGCGGCCAGTCTTCGTTCATTGCGACCGATGTCGTGTCCGACAACACAAGCACACCGCACACATAGAGCACCAACAACGGGGTCACGAAATAGAGACTGGCCGTGGGGCCCCGGGCTTGGTCGAAATAGGTCTTGGTAATCCGCATCGTTGTGGGCCCCAAACCATCGTTCTCGCGTGGTCTGTCCTGGTATGCTGCCTGTGGTGCCGGAACAACATCAGTGTTTCGTGTAGTCAGAGCCAAGCGATATCCCTGCAGCGAGATTCGTCTGAAAACGAACGGTGACTCCAGTCAACCCCTGGCCCTCGAAGCGGTCCCTGGAATCGGTACAATCCGATGGGAAGGCGCGCCGCGGTGAGCCTTGCAAGGGGGCAATGTTTCCCCGGCTTTCCTCACCCCTCGCGTATCGACACGAACCAAGTCCGTGGCGGCACCCCGTTGGAACGATGAAGCGAAACACGAAACTTGCACGCAGCGCGAAGACTTCCAAGAAACCTTCGCACGCAGCGCGATTACGCGGAGTTTACCGCCGGCTGCTGAACCACTTCGGGCCTCAGCATTGGTGGCCCGGCGAGAGCGACTTCGAGGTGATTGTCGGAGCCGTGCTAACGCAAAATACGAGCTGGCGAAATGTCGAACGGGCCATCGACCAATTGCGGAAGGCCAACGTTCTCACGCTGTCGGCAATGGTCGAATTGCCCATGGAAGAGCTTGCCGAACTGATCCGCTCGGCCGGTTACTACCGACTCAAAGCCAGGCGTTTGCGAAACATGCTCGATTTCGTTACGCAACGGTACGGCGGTTCGCTCGACACGATGTTCGCCACCGAACACGACGCCTTACGAAGCGAACTTCTTGCGGTAAACGGAATTGGCCCGGAAACGGCCGATTCAATCTTGCTGTATGCCGGCAACAAACCGACGTTCGTGGTCGATGCCTATACGCAGCGCGTGCTGAAACGGCATGGCTGGATCGAACCGGAGGCCGACTACCATGCGACCAAACATTTTCTTGAGAAGCATCTGCGGCGCGATGTGGCACGGTTCAACGAATTTCACGCCCTGTTCGTGCGCGTGGGCAACCGATTCTGCCGCAAGCAACCCAAGTGCGATGCATGCCCACTTGCCGCGGTATTGCCACGGGGTGGCCCACACAAATGGCCCTAGAAAATGGTTGCCGCGGCTATTGATATTTCCCGATCGCAGGCACGTTGCAGTTAAGCGGTTCGTCGTCGGTTGCTTCCTCCGAGGGCTCGATGTCTCCGTCGGACTCCGTGCCACGGGGTTGTTGTTCGCCGTGATCGGTTGCGGAACGAACCGCGCTGACGGGGATGATCGTCGGGTCCGCGGCGTCTCCATCGTTGCCTGCCGAGGGGCCCGCGTGCAGCGTGGCCGATTCCTCGGCTTGCAATCGTGCGTAACGGGCAATCATCTCGGGCGACGCGACGTGAGGCAGGTTGGCCGCCAGTACGACATTTTCCAACGCCCGAATCAATCGTTGGCACTTCACCCAACGGCGTTCGAGATCGAATCGGCGGTCCTCAAGCTGGTCCACATTCGATCGCAACTCGACAAAGTGGCTGTATTCGGCGTGCGACTCGATTGCGGAAATAATGGCCGCCGAATCGACCGTTAGAAACGATGCGACATCGGGATGCCATGGGTTTTCCAGTTCGGGCCACTGCCCGCGAATCGCATCGCGGATGTGCTTTC
>WGDQ01000862.1 GCA_015493185.1 Planctomycetaceae bacterium | reverse complement strand
CGCATCTTCATGCCATTGCTTGCTGGCGCCGCCGAGATTGTAGTCGGAATAGTAGAAAACGTGTCCGTCCCGTGTCATGGGCAGGCTGGCCACCAGCCCATTGAAAACCAATCGCTCGATCCAATCGCCAGATGCCGCGTCGCCCGTTAGTGAAATCAGCGCCTTCGACATTTTGAACGCCGCCCACGAGCCGCATTGCGTTTCGAAATGGGCGTGCGATCGGATCAGTTTGTTCAACAACTGCGGCCGCGGGAGCAACGATTCGTCAGGGCCATATCCGCCAGTGGCAAACACCTGTTCTTTCTGCAACGTTTCAAACGCGTTTCGCAAAACATCCAAGTCGCGCGGGTCGCCTTTCACCAGGTAAGCAGCAGCCGCGCCGCCCAGCGTGTTCACGTGGCTGTAGGCATGGTACGAAGTCGTGCGACCTCCGTTCGGTCGCACGCCGAAAATATCGGCCCGGCGGGCATACAAATCCCAATACTCGCGATACTCCCAGACCTCGGCAAACCTTTTGTAAATCTCGTCACCCGTTGCCAGATAAGCTCGATACAAATTCTCACTGAGCGTGTACCACTCGGTGTCGCCCTTGATGTCGGTGTATGCATACGGTCGGCGGCGCGATAGATGCTCAATAGCCCAGTCCGTAATGCGTCGCAGAGATTGCAACGCTTGCTCGTTTCCGCAGTACACGTAGGCATCGACCAGACCGCCTACCATCTTGTCGTAGATATAGTGCGGTGCGTTGGGATGGCGCGAATAGTAGAAGAAGCCATCCGGCTCGATGCAGCGGCTCCATTCGGCAGTCAGCGTTGCCACCTTCGAGCGACACCGCTCGTCGCCGGTGGCCGCATACATCCGCGATAGCCCGGACAAAATCTGCCCGAACACATGGAACTTGTCTTCGTCGTACCAGCCTCCCATGGGCCGACCCGGAGAGGCCACACCGGCGCGACGACGGAACCCCTTCAGCAGGTCGTCGTTCGAAAGGCGCAAATACTGGTCGCGAACACGTTGAAAATGGTGCTGCAACAAGCCGGGTTTCAATGTCACCCCCCGATAGTCGAACGGCTTCAGCACCATCCGATCGTTCGAGCTGTCGTGGCTTGCCGACTGTGCCTGAGCGAAGCCACAAAAGCCCACCACAAGCGTTCCAACGCCACATATCAACAACAAACAGAATCGCCCCGGTTGCAGTTCCAATCGTGCCGACATCAGACGTTCCTCGACGTAGCGAACTCAATCCTCAAAAAAACGAGAAATGGCCAAGTGCTCGCCCATCAGCAACATGCTTTTCACGCGCCACGATGCGCGGGCGATGGGCGATGGTCATCAGACGATTATAAATGCCCGAGGCGCTGAACCGTGCCCGCTGTCGATCCGCCGGCAGTGCGCCGACAAACGATTGTGCCCTCCGCACGCCTCGGTCCAGATGAGTATTTGCGGATCTTGTCGGCCACGCAAGAAAGCGGGTGCGAATTCCCGAACTCGTACAGCACGTTGCCCTGCGCGGCGGTTTGCTGAACGACCGCGATGCCGCAGCGCCGGGACGATGCACCGCACGCTTCAAATGCCGAAAAGGGGATGAGAAAGCTTTGAGCGAGCAACGCTTTTTGACGGGGCACGCTGATCGGCTGACGAGGTGTTGGTTGCCTGAGATCACCGCTTTGGCCCCGCCGGCGTTTGCGGCGGGGGGCTGACGCGGGCTTGTTGCGAGAGGCGACGCACCACCTCTTGCGGGCTGCCGGTCTCTTCGAGAAGCTGGGTTTGTCGCGCGGCCCAGCTCGGGCGGGCCGTTATCTCCAGCACGCGCTCCAGATAGTTGCGGCAACCAAGCTCATCGGCCGTCGGCCGCAGCCGGCCCACGAGATTCTCTACAATCTGTCGCACGGGGTGCACCTCGTACGTAAACGAATCGACCAGCTCGGCCTCGATGCCGAAGCGACAGGCACGCCACTTGTTCTGGCGCACCATCATCGGATGACAGTCGTGTTGATACGCCCCCTCGTCGATCAGGTCCGATAGCGCCTTCACCAGGCATTGCACCAGCGCGGCAATCGTCAGGCTGTCTTCCAGGTTGCCCGGCATGTCGAACACCCGCACTTCGACCGTGCCGAAATTGTGGTGCGGTCGCACGTCCCACCAGATTTCGCGGATCGTGTCGATGAAGCCCGTTTCCACCAGATGGTTTACCAGCCAAACGTACTCGCTCCAGTTGCGCATCAGCGTGGGCAACCCGGCGGTGGGCAGCCCCTCCATAATCTTCGAGCGGTGCGAAGCCAGCCCGCTATCGTGCGCCTCCCAAAAGGGGCTGCTGCAACTCAGCGCCAACAGGGTGGGCAAATGCTGCATGATCCGATCGCAGATCATCACCGCCTTGTCGCCCGAGTCGACGGCCACGTGAATGTGCAGCCCGAAAGTAACCAGCCGTCGGGCCATTTCTTGCAGCAGTTCGACCAGTCGCAAATATCGCTCGTTGGGCGTCACCTTCTGCTCGCGCCACAACGAAAAGGGATGCGTGCCGCCCCACCAGAGCCGCATGCCGAGTGAATCGGCAATTTGCTCAACGGCCGTCAGCTTCGCCCGCAAATCGGCCTCGGCCTCGGCCACTGTGCGACAAATGCCGGTGTTGATCTCCACGCAGCTTTGCATCAGCTCGGGCTTCACGTTGCCCGCCATTTCCGGCGGCACGCGATCGAGCACCTGCTGCACGCCGCTGGTCAGCGCCATGGTTTGCGCGTCGACCAGCCCCAATTCCAATTCGATTCCCAGCGTCGGTTCTGGGTTGGCACGAAACAAGATTTTGCCCATGGCGCAGCGCGACCTGTCCGTTCTAGAAGCGTGGCGAAGCGTTCCGCGGCCCCGTGGTGTGCTTGCTCTCTCGTGAAAACGACAAAGCCGGGCAGGGCCGAAACCTAAAGAAAGAGAAGAACCCGAGAAACCAAGGCAATGAAGCGGCGAAGCCGAGCGAACCAACGTGCGATAACGATGCCGGACCGATGCGAACCAACCAAAGAAACGCGGCCAATTGCCAAGGGGCCAAAAACGCGAGAAAACCAGAACCTCCGGGGCACCGGCATCCTTCCGAGCATGCTCGAGACCTCGCCCCCTTGCATCGCTGCGGCAAACGCCCCGTACGATTGTTCGGCCATCGTGCGGCGGGCGTCAACCGCAAAAATGTCGCTTCCGCCGAACGAGCCAAGCAAGTGCGTACGAAGCCACGCATTGTGCGTCCGCGCACACCGCGAAGGCTACGGTCCGATTTCGGGGAATAGGCGGGCCCACCGTCGCATGGCTTTCGCCACATTCCGGCCCGCGCAGGGTTGCAACTCCGCCTCGCCTGGCCAGCCGACATTGTGCTTCGCGTGGCGATGCTCACTGGTCGTCTCGTGCCGGATCGCACCAGTGCACCACGATTCGAGCAAACAGCTTGGCACCAATCGCCATGGCTCGCTCGTCGATGTCGAACGCCGGCGAGTGCAGCGGCGCGCCGCCGGTGTTGGGGCCGCGGCATCCGAGCCGAAACATCATGCCCGGCACGCGATTCACGTAGGCCGAAAAATCTTCGCTTCCCATGCTGGCCCGATCGATGCGGTCCAAGTGGTCGCCGCCCAGCAACTCGCCGGCCACCCGCTCTACCAGCCGGGTCATGCCCGGGTGGTTGAAAACACCTTCGCATCCGCCGTGGAACTGCAAATCGATGTCGGTTCGCGACGTCTCGGCCATGCCGCGCACCAACTGGCGAATGTGATCGATCGTGCGATCGCGCACGTCGCGGCGCAGCGTTCGCAGTGTACCACGCAACACCACCTCTTCAGGAATCACGTTGGCGTTGTGTCCACCGGCGATTTGCCCGATCGAGACCACTACGGCCTCTTGGCTATCGGTCGATCGAGGCACAAACATATAAAGCGTGCCCACCAGTTGGCAGGCGGCCGTAATGGGGTCGATCGTCTCGTGTGGTCGGGCCCCGTGTCCGCCGCGTCCGCGCACGGTAATTTGCATGGCGTCGCAGTGCGCCGTGAGCATGCCGTCTCGCAGGCCGATGCGTCCCACGTCGCGCGACGGGTCGACGTGCGCGGCGACAATCGCCTCGACGCCTTCCAGGGCCCCCTCGGCGATCATTTGCCGTGCCCCTTCCGAGGTTTCCTCGGCCGGCTGAAAAATCGCCCGCCACGCTACGGGCCACGGCAGCTCGCCGCTGCCGGCCGCCCGGCGCAGCGCCGAAATGGCCCCCAGCACCGTGGCCGCATGGGCATCGTGCCCGCAGGCATGCATCAGGCCGGCCCGCGTGCTGCGATACGGCGTTTGTTTCGCGTCGTGAATTCGCAGAGCGTCGATGTCGGCTCGCACCGCGATCCGCGGCACCGATGCCGGCAAGCCGCGCGGTTCGACAATCAGCCCGCGCCCTTCAGCCAAATCGCGAACCTCGAACCCTTCGGTTTCGAGCAGCCCGTGCAAGTAGCGGGCCGTTTCGTTTTCTTCGCCGCTCGGTTCCGGGTGCTGATGCAAATACCGGCGCACTCCTTGCATGCGTTCGAACAGTGCATCGACCTGCCGGTCCAAAGCTTCCGTCCACACGTCGTCTCGATTTGCCTCGCGCGCCGTGCGAGCGTTCGATGCACTGGTCGCTGTGTCAGCCGGCACAGCGGACGGCGCGACGTCGGCACCGCTCGCTATCGGCTCGGCCCGTTGCAGCATTTTGTGCGAAGCAAGTGGCTCTTGGGTTTCAGGTTCGCCAGGCGTGTCGTCCGCAGAACCAACGTCTTTCATCGACCGGTGGGTCATTGTTCAAGTGCGTTGAAAGTCCAGGGGTGCCGAAAAATAAAAGTAAGTCGAGACGTCGCAAAGAGAATCTTCAGAAAGAAAAGAAATCAGCAAGAAAAAACCGATGCAAATCGAAGAGAACGAACGCAAAAAAAGCAGAATGCGCGTTGCTGCCGAAGTAGCCGCAAACAAAAAAGGCCAGAGCCGTCCGGCGCGCCGCCTTTTTCAGCTTCTGACGTTCGGCCGAAACCATCATGATACCACGCTTCGCTCGGCCCGCCACACTGCGGCCTTGTTCCCTTTGTCG
>WGDQ01000861.1 GCA_015493185.1 Planctomycetaceae bacterium | reverse complement strand
CGGCCACATCCGAGTTGGTCTCGTTGGACGACCCCCGTTGGTCAGCGCCGATTCGATTCCGCCCCGATGGCACGACCACGTCGACGCGCATCCTGCTTCGCAACGAGCAAAACAACGTGGTCGAACTGACGCTTCGCGGGCTGACCGGCGTGATCACGGTCACGCCCATCACCCCGCTGCATGGCGGCGACACTGAGGTGCCCGAGTGATGATTGCCGGCCGTCGCGGTTTTTCGCTGCTCGAGGTGATTCTGGCGATGGCGATCCTGCTGGGCGCCATCGTCGTGCTAGGCGAATTGGCCCGCAACGGTCGGAAAAATGCAGCAGGTGCGCGAGACTGGACGCAGGCCGAACTGATGGCCGAAACGCTGGTAGCCGAAGTGACCAGTGGCGTCCGTCCGGCCGAACCGATAGAGGAAGGGCAGCTCGAATCGTTCGACGGCTGGCGATATTCCATCGCGCTCGAACCGGTCGATGAGCCCGGATTAGTGGCACTCGAAGTGACCGTGGCCCAAGACCTGCCCGAGGAAAAGCGGCCGGTCCGCTTTACGCTGGTGCGCTGGATTCACCAGCCCTCTATCGAAGAAACGACGACCGAATCTGCGGACCGCCAGTCCCAGCCGGCCAATGCGTCGGCTCCTTGACGGCAACGGCGCGTCCTGTTGGGCGAGGGGGGACCATGAGCGTTGCGCGACTGCATATCGTGCCGAAGTGCCACGCGAAGTGCCACGGCACACAACGCGGCTTCACGCTGCTCGAGGTCATGTTGGCCATGCTGTTGGCCACCGTGCTTCTGGCGGCCGTCTGGGTTGCCGTACGGCTGGAGCTGCGATTCTTTGAAGCGGGTAAGTCAGAAATCGAACAAGCACAGCTTGCCCGCGCCATTCTCGAACGCATTCGGGCCGATTTGCAGAACGCTGTCGCACAGCCGGCTCATCGCGATATTTCGCAATTCGCCGGTGCCTTGGCACCGACCAATGGGCAGAATGCCTCAGCATCGCAGCCCGCTACCGGTTCGTCCACGACCGATCCCGGGGCAACCGACTCGCTCCAGCCAGCAAACGAGAGCAGCTTCTCCGACCAATCCACAGACGAACTGGCCTCGTCGCACGACGGTGCGTCATCCATGGAGCAACTGCCCGGTGATTTCCAAGAGGCGAGCTGGACCTGGGCTGAGCGAGGCCGATTCCGAGGGTCACCAGATTCGATGACATTCGATGTGCGCGTGCCACCGAGCGATCTCGACTGGGAACAGCCCGCCGAAGCAGCGGACGAAGAAACGGCAGCCCCTCCGTGCACACTGCAAACCGTTCGCTATGAGTGGATTGCCCCGTCGACCGTTTCGAGGCAAGGCATCGTGAGCGATCCAGCCGACGATGCTTCACAGTTGCCAGCAGGGCTTGTGCGCTGGCAGGCCCGCTGGACCGATCCGCCGGCGATCCGCGAGGCGGTGACTTCGCCTCGCGGCGACGACGGCTCAGGTCTGCTTTCTGATCTCGTCGATCAGCCGGAACGTCCCGATCATCTGGACCGACACATGACGGCCATGCCGGAAATCGCCGCCGTATCGTTTCGGTACTTCGACGGCACGCAATGGCATGCCCATTGGGATAGCCAACTTGAGCAGCGCTGGCCCGCGGCTGTCGATGTGGCAATTCGTTTCGTCCGCGACGATCGACAGGCAGAACAGGCACCAACGGGGGCGAACGACGCCGACGCCGCGGTGGATGAACCGATCACAATGCCGGCGGACGAGTTCGTGGAGTCGGGCCCTTCGTCGGAATCGTTCTCGACCGATTCTTTAGACGAACTGCCCGGACGGTGGGATTACCGTCTGTTGATTTTGTTGAGCGGCGTGCCGGCCGGCGGTCCGGATGGAGCCGACCAATGGGCACGCCCTGGGCACATTGCGGAGCAACCATCGCCATGATGCCCAGTCGTTTCCCCTACTCATTGCATCGTCAACTGGTCGATCGGGCTCGCGTAGCGCCCACCTCGCAAGCACAATATTCCCGGCCGCATTGGCGGCGATCGCCCCGACGGCGTTCGGGAATGGTGCTCATCTTGGTGCTCATCGTGGTTGCCATGCTGGCTTTGACCGGGTTCACGTTCACCGAGCTGACTTTTACCGAGCGCAAAGCAGCCTGGCTTTTCGGTCGCGAAGTGCAAGCAAAAGCCGCTATGGAATCGGGCGTCGAACTGCTGCGTGCGAGGCTGGATTCCTCTGTGGCCACTGAAAACCAGAGGCGACCAGAAACGCCCGACACGTTATGGCGCGACGTGGTGGTTTTCAACGATCCGTTACGGCAAATTACCGGCCGTTTCAGCATCGTGGCGCCACAGGCGAACTTTACCACAGAGGGCGAACCAACTTGGGGTGCGGTGAGCGACGCCGCGCGACTGAATCTCAACGCATTGCCATATTGGGACCGTCACGCCCCTTTCGCCGCTCGGCACGCTTTGCTGGCGCTGCCAGGCATGACGGACGAAATTGCCGACAGCATTCTGGATTGGATCGATGCCGACGACGAACCGCGGCCTTTCGGCGCCGAGGCCGACGACTACCTGGCATCGGGGCTGTCGTATACGCCGCGCAACGGCCCGATGGCCTCGATCGACGAGTTGCTTCTCGTACGCGGTGTTACTCCCACACTGTTGTTCGGGCCTCGCTCAACCGCAAATGGCTTGGGCAGCTCCGCGCTAGAGTCGGGTGACAACAGCAACTCGCAGTTGAACGACCATGAGAACCTGGACCGATCGGGCTTTTCGGGCTGGGCCGGCTTTCTCACGCTCTTCAGTGCTGAAAAGAACATCGATCGTCAAGGGCGGCCTCGTATCGATTTGAATGATGCCGATCTCCAGCGAATGCACCGGCGATTGCAAGAGAGGTTCGGCTCCCGCGTGGCGACGTTTGTCGTCTTGTACCGGCAATACGGCCCCTCGTCCGACAACACGACCAACAACGTGGCCGAAATCCCTGAGAGCATCGACTATTCGGTGCCGGCCAAGCACCGGCTGCGCTCTCCGGTCGAGTGGATTGGTGCCCGGGTTCAGGTTCCGCAGGGCAGCAAGACGCAGACGATCATGAGCCCTTGGAAGAACGAGGCGAGCCAATTGGCCGATGTTTTGCCCGAGTTGCTGAACGCATGCAGCATTTCGTCGCGCTCGGTCATTCGCGGTCGAATCGACATTATGGCGGCACCGCCCGAGGTGCTGGCCGCCATTCCCGGCATATCGCCGGTGCAGGTAGATGCCATTGCGTCGGCTCGTGCCAAATTTGTTTCAGGAGACGCCGCACAGCAGCCCGCAACGTTGGCATGGCTGGTTACAGAGGGCGTGCTCGACCTGCAAGCGTTGCACGCGATTCTGCCGTTTGTCACTGCCCGCAGCGATGTTTATCGGGCTCATGTGGCCGGCTATCTCGATGCTCCAGGGGCCGTAGTCCACTGCG
>WGDQ01000860.1 GCA_015493185.1 Planctomycetaceae bacterium | reverse complement strand
GGCGGTGCGTTGCCCGTGAACGAACGGCCGGCGATGCCGATTCGTCCGATCAACAAACAACAACCGATTCCGACGACGACAACGCCGACCGACAACGCCGCTCGCCGCGAGGCCAGGCCGATCATCGCGCCGGCCGTTCGTTCACGGGCAACGCACCGCCCGAGTCGAACGCCGCGTCTGCCGCCCGCTCAGCATCGGCCGCCCATGCGCCGGATTCGGCAACGTCATCCAACGCCCCTGCCGCTGCCGGCGCCGCGCAACCGGCCGTCTCCGACATCGATTCACAAGGTGGTTTGCAAAACAGCAGCACCGCCGCCAGCCACAGCAAGCCATCGCCTGCCGAGCCGGCCCAAGGCGCCTCGCGTTCCGATTCCAACACCGGCCAGTTGTTCACGGCCAATGAAAAGGGGGCCGGCAAAATCGACCTTTCGTTGGCCGCCAAAGCTTCAGAGCCTCGCGGAACCGAACAAGCGATTCGCGCCCGATTCATCCAGCGTGTTGCCGGCGCGGTCCGCATCGCCGTGCAGCGCGGCGGCCACCTGCGGCTACGACTCAGCCCTCCAGAGCTCGGTTCATTGCGGCTCGATGTGACTCTGAAAAACGGCGCCCTCGAAGCACACATCCGCGCAGAAACCTCAACGGCCCGTTCCTTGTTGCTCGACTCGCTGCCCGTGCTCCGCGATCGGCTTGCGGCACAGGGTATCCGTGTCGAACGGTTCGATGTCGACTTGATGGAAGACCCCTCGGGCAATTCGTCGAGCCCGCGCGATCAAGGGGAACTTTCCGACCGCTCCTCGCGGCAATCAGCCGGTCGCACCGGCCGCATAGCCCCATAGGCCGACGATCGCGGTCAAACAGAAACCCATCCGAACCCGACGCCGACGATCAAATCAACCGACGACCAACGACTGAACGTAATCATCTAAAACCACAAACCACGAACCGCTAAAACCACAAGCCACCAACCGCCGACCCATGCGTCTTGAACTTTCGGACAAACCGCAACGCACACACCGCTGACCATTGAACCGGTGTTGGCTGCCAGGTCGACGTGCCTTGTGCCGCGCCGGGCCGACTCGACCAGATGAGCCCCACGACGCAACAGCCGCAGTGAACAACCAAAACCGTCCAGCCATTCATCCATTCAGGAGACCATAACGATGGCCACAGACCCTATCGGCAGCAACGCCCCTACAGCTCCGGCCGGCGGTCAAAACTCGGCCTTGCGTGGCCTGGACCTCGACGAATTCTTGAAGCTGATGATCACCGAGCTTCAAAACCAGGACCCGCTCAATCCACTGGAGAATGCCGAAATCCTTCAGCAAATCAGCCAGATCCGCGAGATCGAGGCCACCAGCAAGTTGGGCGAAACCCTCGACGCCGTTCTTTTGGGCCAAAGCGTGGCCAGCGCCAGCTCGCTCATCGGCCAATCCATTCGCGGCCTGACCGCCGCCGGCGATCCTATTGAGGGTGTGGTCGATCGCGTCTCGATCGAGGCGGGCAAGGCCTTCGTTCATGTCGCCGATCAGAAGGCCCCGCTCAGCAATCTCCAGGAAATCAGACCAGCCGAAACCGAGGATGCCGATACCGACAACACCAACCAGTAAACCAACGAAAACACAAGTTGGGCGCGATCAGCGAAGCGCCGCGCTGGCCGCTCGGCTTCACGGGCCTTTGCGCTCATGAGGCTACGCACGGTTGCCTTTCCGCTCCTTTGCGACTCGCCACCGCAAGCAGTCGAAAAGAAAACCGCTTCGCCAGCCGGCCTTCGGGCAGACGAAATACATCCGAGCAGACGAAGACACCCGGGCAGACGAACACACCCGAGCAGACGAACGCAGCCTGCCGGGCGAACATTGCCTGCCGGAGGGACGCAACCTGCCAGACGGACGGCGGGCGATGTGCTGTCTTTCCGGCGTGGCCCAACCGACCAACGCAACAGACAAGATCGCCAGTGCACCGAATTCGAGTTACGTGCGTTTGTACTTTGTACGGCATCGACCCAATGCCGTGGAACGATTTTTCGAAAATCAAACGTGTTCCTGAAATTGAAAGGGAGCAACCATGGGTCTAGCCTCCGCACTCAGTACCGCACTTACCGGCCTTACGGCTGCCGAAGCCACGATCGACGTGGTGGGCAACAACGTGGCGAACGCCAACACCGTGGGTTTCAAAGCATCAAAGGCCGTCTTCGCCACACAGTTTTTACAAACGCAAAGCCTTGGTTCGGCGCCCACCGATACCCGAGGCGGTACGAACCCCCGCCAGATCGGGCTCGGAACTCAGGTTGCCGAGATCACGCCCGACTTTACGCAGGGCACGATCGAAATCAGCTCCAACCCCTCCGACCTGGCCATTCAGGGCGACGGATTCTTTATCGTCGAAGGCGGGCAGGGCGAAAAGCTCTACACGCGCAACGGCATTTTCAAAACCAACTCGGACAACGAACTGGTCACCACCACTGGTCAGCGTTTGTTGGGATTCGGTGTCGACGATAACTTCCAGATCCAAACAACCAGTCTCGAACCGCTCACCATCCCGCTCGGTTCGGCCGCCGTGGCGCAGGCCACGCAAAACGTATTTCTCGAAGGCACCCTCTCGCCAGCCGGCGACATCGCCGATACGGCCGAAATCATTCAAACCGGCGTGCTCAGCGACGCCGCCTTCACCGCGCCGTCGAGCGGCACCAATGTTGCCTTGGCCGCCACGCCCGACGTAACCGCCACCACGCTTACCGGACAAGTCGGTACCGGCTCGCTCACCGCGTCGGGCACCTACCGCTACCGCGTCGTGTTTGCCGACGGCACCATCGGCTCGGCCACCGATACCGAAAGCACCGCCTCGGTCGATATCGGTCCCATCACGCTGGGCGCCGGCGAAAACGAAATCGTACTCAACAACATTCCCGTCGACTCGGCCGGTGTGTATCAAACCCGCCGCATTTACCGCACGGTCGATGGCGGCACCACGTTCAAACTCGTGGCCGAAATTCCCAATAACACCACCACCACGTTCACCGATGGCGTGGCCGACGGCGCACTCGGGGCCGATCTCAATACCGACACGCTCACCGGCAACTACAGCTACTACGTCACGTTTGCCGATGCCGTCGGCGGCCCGGGCACCGGTACCGAAAGTCGCCCCACCCCGCTCATCGGCCCGGTCAACCTGTCCAACGGCCGGGCGCAGCTCACCAACCTGCCGGTCGATACCAGCGGCCAATGGACGGTACGTCGCATTTATCGCAACCTCGCGACCGACGATAGCACCTTTTACTTCGTTGGCGAAATCCCCAACAACCTGCCCAACCAGAACTTCACCGACAACGTCGCCGACAGCGTCATTTCGTCGAACGCCCAGATCGATCTCGACGGGCCGCGGATCACCTCCAGCACATTGCTCACCAACGTATTGCGCCGCGATGGCGATTCCTTCGAGCAGGTGTTCCAGGCCGGCACGCTTACCTTCACCGGACGCAAAGGCGGCCGCACACTGGCTTCCAAGGAGTTTACCGTCGATTCCACCACCACGGTGCTCGAGCTGATCAACTTCATGGAAGAAGCCATGGGCATCCAGGAACCTCCTGGACCCGATCCGGCCAACCCCATTCCCGGCGACTCCGGATCCGGTTCCAATCCTGGCGGAACCGTGACGGCCAACGGGGAGATTCGCTTCATCGGCAACAACGGGGTCGACAACGCACTGGACATCGGCCTGTCGGCTTTTCAATTGGTCGATACCAGCGGCAACCCGGTTCAGGTCAATCTGCCGTTCAGCTCCACGCAAACCGCCGTGGGCACCGGCGCGGTAGCCGATTTCGTCGTGTTCGACTCGCTCGGCCTGCCCATTCAGGTACGTTTAACGGCCGTGCTCGAACAGCGCACCAGCACGCAAACCATCTACCGCTGGTTTGCCGACTCGCCCGACAATCAGCCCCTCACGGGTGTCGATATCTCGGTTGGTACCGGCCTGATCGTCTTCGACGGCGAAGGCAACTTTGTTTCGGCCACCGAGGCCACCGTATCGATCGATCGTCGCGATGTGCCCAGCGCCTCGCCGCTTGAGTTCGAACTCGACTTCACCGAGCTTTCCGGATTGGCCGACGAAGCAGGCAGTTCGCTGGCCGCCTCGCGGCAAGATGGCTCGGCCCCCGGTACCCTCACCAGCTTCATCATTGGCGAAGACGGCGTGCTGCGGGGCGTTTTTTCCAACGGCATCACCCGCGATCTTGGGCAAATCCGGTTGGCCCGTTTCGCCAACCCCTCGGGCTTGGAGCAGCGAGGGCAAAACCTCTTCGCCTCGGGCGTCAACTCCGGCCTGCCGGTCGAAGGCAACCCCGGCGAACAGGGCATCGGCACCATCAGCGCCGGTGCCGTCGAACTTTCCAACACCGATATCGGTGCCAACCTGATCGACCTGATCCTGGCATCGACCCAGTATCGAGGCAACACGCGGGTCATCACCGCCGCACAGCAGTTGCTCGACGAGCTATTGAACCTGCGGCGATAAAAGAACCGAGGAGCGAGAATTACGACATCCAGAAAAATCGCCTGACCACCGCGCGCGTTGCAACACGTTGGCCCGAAAATCCCCATGCCGAACACGAAGCCGGTACCGGCTTCGTGTTCGGCATGCTGGGCCGCCGTGCCCGCATGCCAGCGCGCTTCACTCAGCGCGGACAAGCCGCGCGAAACAAACTCCGTCGGAAATTTTTCCCAAGCGTTTCAACAAACCGAAAGACAAAGGGCCGTGCCGTGATTCGACTCACCACGATCGTCGGCGAACCGTTTCTGCTCAACGCCGAGCTGATCCGCACCGTGGAGCAGCGGCCCGATACCTTTATCACGCTCACCACCGGCGAGCGGCTCATCGTTTCCGAAACCATGGACGAAGTCATGCGGCGTGTCATCGACTACCAGCGTTCCAAGCACCTGCTGCCCTCTTTCGACGCGCCGCGCCCGAGGGCGAATCCGGCGGCTACGGCTCGCACCAACCAAAGCGCCTCCGGCGAATCCTCCAGAAGCGCTTTCAGCGGTCGGCCGCACGCGGTGGCCGATGCCACCACCGCCTCTGCTGTCGCAGCTATCGCAACACCTCCGTCCGAAAACGAGCGGCACGCGCGGTGTGCCAGCCGCTCGTAACGTGTCAACCGTCCGTAGGCCCAAGGGATCGAACGATTCGCCGGCGCTGAAAAGCCGACAAACTGTGGAAGAAAGGGACGACGATGGACATAGCCACCGTCGTGGGTCTATTGGCCGGCATCGCGCTGATCGTCATCTCGATCATGATCGCGCCGGGCAGCTCGTTCTCAGCGTTTATCGACTATCCTTCGCTGATGGTCGTTGTCGGGGGGGCGATTGCCGCCACGATGATCTGCTTTCCGCTCAAGAGTTTCTTATCGCTTGCCTTCGTGGTGAAAAATGTCTTTTTCAACCGCCAGGAAAGCATTCCTCAGTTGATCGAGCAAATTGTCGAACTGGCCGAAGTCGCCCGTCGCGAGGGACTGCTGGCTTTGGAAGGCAAGCTCGAGGAGGTCGAAAACCCTTTCATCGTGCTGGGCATTCAAATGGCCGTCGACGGCACCTCGGCCGAGGTGATCGAGGCCATCATGCAAACCGAAATCGAGGCCGTGGCCACCCGCCACAGCGACGGCAAGGCCATCGTCGACCAGTTAGGCCGTTTTGCCCCTGCATTCGGCATGATCGGAACCCTGATGGGCCTGATCATCATGTTGGGCAACATGGAAGATCCCTCTTCGATCGGGGCCGGCATGGCCGTGGCCCTCGTCACCACGCTCTACGGGGCGATTTTCTCCAACCTCTTCTTCCTGCCCTTTGCCGAAAAGCTAGGGTTTATCAACAAGCAAGAAATCCTGGCCATGGAGATCATCTTGCGGGGAATCATGGCCATTCAGGCCGGTGACAATCCCCGCGTGATTGAGCAAAAGCTCAACACGTTCATCCCGCCCAAGTTGCGGGCCGGTGCTCAGGAGGAGGCCGCGTAATCCATCATGCCAATCGAAGAAGAATCGGATGCAGGCGGCATACCCGAGTGGGTCGTGACCTTTGGCGACATGATGTCGCTGCTGCTCACGTTTTTCATCATGCTCGTCTCGCTCAGCGAAATCAAAAGCGAAGAGAAATACCAGGCATTGGTCGATTCGATTCGCAAACAATTCGGCTACGACATGAGCCCCGCCTCGTTGGCCCCCGGTGCGCATCGGCCGCGAAACGCCAGCTTATCGGCCTTGGCGCTGGCCGGCCGCGCTCGACGGAGAGACTCGCTCAACGGTGGCGACAAGGTGCGTGCTCCGGTAGGCGATCATCCCCGCGTCAAAACGATCCGCCCCGCCGAGCACATCACCAACGGCGGGGTCATCTACTTCCCACCCGGCGCGGCCGAATTGACCGACGACGACAAACAACAGCTTCAGCTCGTGGCCCTCGAAATCGGGGGTAAGCGGCAGAAAGTCGAGGTCCGAGGCCACGCCTCGATGCGGCCCTTGCCGCCCGATTCGCCCTTTGCCGATCGTTGGGAGTTGGCCTATGCCCGAGCCCGGGCCGTGGCCAGCTTTCTCATCACCATGGGCATCGATCCGTTGCGAATCCGAGTGACCTCGGCTGGTCCCTACGAACCGGTTCATGTGGGCGGCGATCCGCTCTTGTTGAAAAAGAACGACCGGGTCGAGGTTTTTCTGCTCGACGAACTGGCTCAGGAGAACCAAGGCACGGAGGCGATCGAGGACAATCAACCAGATTATCGAAACAGCAACGACCAACCGTGATGGGCGGAGCTGGGTAAACTGAACCAGCCCAGCCCGCAGGGGGGCGCGTTTTCATGGCCGACGATACTGCCCAAACAGCCGAAACTACCGATCAAGCTACGCCACCACCTGCCGGCGGCGGCTTGGCAACCTATCTCAAAGCGGCCATCGTCGTAGGCGTAATCGTGGTGATCGAGTGCGTGGCCGCCTATTTCCTGTTGCCTTCGTCCGAAAAGGCCACGGCCATGGCCGAGTTGGCCGTGCAAAACGACCCACCCCAGTTGACCGATCTGGAACCGGCCGAAGAAGAAGAGGAAGAAGTCAGCACCGTCGAGATCGATCTGGACGCCTTCAACGTCAGCTCGTATCAGCCAGCAACGAATACAACGCTTCGTATCGACCTGCACATCTATGCCGTGGTCGATCAGGAAAACGAGGCGGAGTTCCTCACCCTTTTCGAGAAACACCGGCATCGCATTCGAGAGCAAATCCTGGTAATCATTCGCAGCGCCGAGTTGGGCGATTTGACCGATGCCGGGCTGGGGTTGATCAAACGCCGGATATTGGACAAAGTTAACAAAACCCTGGAGAAGCCGCTCGTCGAGCGGATCATTGTCAGCGACTTTTCGTTCGTCGAGCAATGATTGCCCGGCGTCGCCTGGCCGATCCGCTGCCCCCTTCTCGCGGCGGCAATAGCCAGTCGAGTCGTCTTCAGCCCGTCTCTCATCTTTCTCGAGGGCCACGACCTGCACACTGCCGGGCGTCGACCCTCTCAGCCATACGGAACGGAGTCCGATGGCAGACGATTCCGAACAAGTCGATCAGAATGAGATCGAGCGCCTGTTGAACCAGGCCAAAGGTGGCGGCGCCGAAGGCGCCAACGAGCCGGCCGCTTCGGACGAGGCCGATGCCCCGGCCAGCGGCGCCGACGACACCACCGTCGATCAAAGCGAGATCGAGGCCCTGCTCAACAAGCAGGGCGGTGGTGCATCCGGCGATGCGTCGCCACCCAAGGCCGAGCAGCCAGCCGCCGACGCTTCAGCCGCTGCCGCCGCCGACGACGGCGGCGAGACGCTGCGCCAGGAAGACATCGAGTCGTTGCTC
>WGDQ01000859.1 GCA_015493185.1 Planctomycetaceae bacterium | reverse complement strand
GATGTGTATAAGAGACAGCCGTAGGTGTGTCCGTGATAAAAGGTGCGGCCCGAAGTGGCTGATCCTAGAAAAGCCTCGTAGATTCGGTCGTGTGTTAGTGTGGCCGCTAGCGGCAGATAGCCACCGGTGAGCCCTTTGGCCAGACAAAGAAAGTCGGGCGCCACGCCTTCGTGTTCGCAGGCAAACATGCGTCCGGTACGGCCCATGCCAACAGCGACTTCGTCGGCGATAAGCAACACGTCGTATTTTCGCGTGGCATCGCGCACGGCGCGCAAATATCCCTCGGGCGCGACAATCATTCCGGCCGCCCCTTGCACCAGCGGTTCGATCACCACGGCGGCCACCTGTTCGTGATGCGCTTCAAGCAGTCGTTCGAGGGCCGTAGCGCAATCGACGTGGCAGCTTGCCCGATCGAGCTCTAAGGGACAACGGTAACAGTGTGGCTGCGGTGCGCGCCACGTGGGAAAGAGCAGGGGATGGAACATGGCATGGAACGCCGCCACACCACCTACGCTCACGTCTCCGAGCGTGTCGCCATGATACGCGCTATCGAGTGCGATAAAGCGCGTTTTTTCCGGGCGCGGGCCGCCTTGGCTGTCGGGTCGTTGTTGCCAGTATTGGTAGGCCATCTTCAGGGCCACTTCCACGGCCGTGGCGCCGTCGTCGGAGAAGTAAACCCGAGACAGACGCGGCCCGTCGACTTCGAGCGGCGCGGTTCGCTCGACCAGCTTTCGGGCCAGTTCGATCGCCGGCACGTTGGCGGCCCCCAGCAGGGTGCTATGGGCCACGCGGTCCAGTTGCTCACGAACGGCCGCGTCGATTTCCGGCCGCCGATGCCCGTGCACGTTGCACCACATGCTGGCGACCCCATCGAGATAGCGGCGGCCATCGACATCGATCAGCCAGCAACCCTCGCCCCGCTCGATCACGGGGGCATCGTCGTCGCCGTATTCCTGCATCTGGGTGAAGCCGTGCCACAGGTGGTCCACGTCCCACTGCCGCAGTTGTCGCCGTCGGGCGATCGTGCGCTCATCGGTCACCGGTTCGGCTGACGGCAGGGCCTGGCAATCACTGCGGTCCGGCTTCGGTGCCGTGGCAGCATCGTGTGCTTCGGGATGGGGGCGTGCAGGGTGCGTCATCGTCGGCAGTGGGGGGTGTCGGTTGTATTGGTGTAGGGCTGAAGTGGCAGCCTGCCTTCGTGTGCGGTGCGATCGGGAGCGGCTAGATTTTGAGAAAACAACAGTTTCGGTCTTGCGGACCAATGAGGCAACTGCCACACGCTTTCAACCGGGGTCCGACCGCTTGTGTCCCCGGGCGGGCTTTTCGGCGGGCGAGAAAGGATACCAGTGGCTTACACCTGGATATGCTTCATGCGGGGTCGAGCTGCTCGTAGTGCTGCACCTGCGAAGTGACAACGTCCAGACTTGCCTGCCAGAACTGTTTTTTCGCAATGTCGATGCCGAACCGCTGGGCCAGTTCTCGAGCGTCGGCCCGCCCTGTATCGCGGAGCAGTTGCACATAGCGCTCGACGAACCCGTCGGGCGCCTGACGATACAAACCATAAAGCCCCAGTCCGAAAAGCTGACCAAAGGCGTAGGGGAAGTTGTAGAAATTGGCACGATAGTCGTAATAGTGTGGCTTCCACAGCCACATGAACGGATGATATGTCTCTTCCAACACGGCATCGCCATAGGTGCGACGTTGAGCGTCGTGCATCAGTTGGCAAAGTTCCTCGGGGCTGAGTTCGCCATCGGCACGCCGCTCGAACAGACTCGACTCGAACAAGAAGCGCGAGCGGATATCGAGACACACCTGCGTCGCGCCGATCAGTTGCGATTCGAGAATCGCCAGTTGCGTGCTGTCGTCGGCTTCGTTCAGGGCGGCTTCGGTTACCAGGGTTTCGCAAAAGATGCTGGCCGTTTCAGCCAGCGTCATGGGCGAGCCACGCAATAGCGGTTCCAGTCCTCGTTGGCAGTGGTTGTGAAATGCGTGTCCCAGTTCGTGAGCCAGCGTGATCAGTTGTTCGAGGCTGCCGTCGAAGTTGGCCAGAATGCGACTCTCCTCGACAGCCGGCACTTCCATGCAAAAGGCGCCGCCCGCCTTGCCGCGTCGTGGCTCGGCATCGATCCATCGCTGGTCGAAGGCGCGGGCCGCCATTGCGGCCAACTCAGCACTGAACGTGCCGAACTTGTTCACGATGAACTCGCGGGCGGCGGGCCAATCGAACGTTTGCTCGCTCGAACCCATCGGGGCGAACAGATCCCACCATGGCAGCCGCCCGTCGGCACGACCCAGTTTGCGGGCCTTGTTCTTCAAATAACGGCGGAACACGGGCAACGCGTCGTCGATGGCCGCCCAAAGGGCATCGAGCACTTGCCGATCGATACGGTTCTGGTCGAGGGCCACGTCCAGCACCGAGGCGCGGCCTCGCCGCGATTCCAACGTTCGCGCCGTGCCCTTCACGCCGTTGAGGCACGTCGCCACGGTCGTGGCGATCGAACGCCAGCCTTCGATCTCGGCCTCATACGATCGACGGCGCAACTGCGGATCGGCGCTGAAACGAAAGTTCTGCACCTGCGCGACGGGCAACTTCTGCACGCGGCCGTCGTGCTCGAAGGGGATTTCAAGCTGACTGGTGACTTTGGTCTGAAGATTGCCCAGGGCGACGGCGCCGTCGAGACAAAGATCGGCCGCCAGGCCCTCGAGCGGTTCGTCCATCAGGTAGCGGCTTTCGCGAGCCGTCCGCCGCAGGTAGTAGGCATGCCTTTCCAGCTGCGGGCTTTGTGGAATCAGCTCGTCGAGCAACGGCTCCAGCGAGCCGATCCATGCCTGACGTCGCACGGCCAGCTTTTGCCGCTGCGCGGCCAGTTGCTCGAGCCGCGATTTTTCGCGAACGGCTGTGGCGTTGGCGCTATCGGTGCTGAAGTAGCCATAGACGAAGGCTTCCAGCGTTTCGGCCAGGGCAATCGTGTCGTTGGCCCGCTGCAACACCTCTTCGACAAGCTCGGCCAGCGCGCGATCGGCCCGAGCGGGGGTCGTGCTCAGCCGCCGGATATTCTTCGCCTCGTAGAATGCCTCGTCGTCGGAAATCCGACGCTTCAGCGAGTCGACTGCCTCACGATAATCGTCGCCTTCGAGGCCCGAGTAAATGTTCGACAAGTCCCAGCGCATCGCATTGTTTTCAGCTTTTTCAGCAGGCGGATTGCTCATGGCAGGCATCCATCAATCGTTTCTTTTTCAGGCGAACCGAGTGCGAAGCGGAATCGAAAACTCGGAATCGGCCCTCGCTGGTTTGCCACGCCAGTGCACCGATCGAGTTCACAGGTTTCGAAGTGCCCGGCAGCGCCGGCGACGCGTTCTTGCGGCGGAGCATACAGCCCTCCCCTAAAAAGATCCGTAAAGAAGGCCGTCGCAATACGACGTACAGGGCGGCCGCATGCGAACGACCGTACCAAAAGAACCGCCGGATGGGCAGGCCCGGGGCGTTTTTCAAGGGGCCCGGTTCGTAAGCAGCGATCCAGAAGGCGGTGAAGCGGACCGCGGTGTTGATACGGCACTACGGCGCGAAAAGATAAGAACTTTGCCAGCCAATGCGCGATGCGTCGTGGTCTGGGCTCGAAAATAGCTCAGCAGGACGGCCCCGACGGCATGGACCGCAATCGGCAGATGCGCATTGCTTCGCGAAGGTGCGTGAATGCGACCAAGAGAATTCAGGAGGAGCGGAAAAAAGAACGCGGCCTTCGGCACCGAACATTCGTGTGCGGTGCCCGGGCCATCATGCCGTGTGGTTTGCGGCGTTGTAGTCCGGCGCATTTGGAGGGCGGTTCGTGACACCTGCCACCTGCCACGGACCAAACGGTCAACAATCAGGTGGCTGCTTCTTTTCTCGGTGTTTGGGGTGGCTCAGTCCCACCACCATTGGCCTTCGGCCAGATTGACTTTCAGCCCTTCGCGCATTTTGGCCAATTCGCCCTCTTCGTCGATCTGCCTGTTTTCCAGATCGAGCGCCCGCCACGCCTGAATGTTCACGCCGCCCCCGACGGGCGTCATCAGTTGGTTGCCTTTCCAACGCGATGTGACCACCGTGTCGACCTCTTGCGGTGCGGCGTACGTTTCCACCGGAAACTGTCGCTCGTCGCCAAAGACCGGCATCGTCCAGTCGGCCTTGCCGTAATAGTCTTGCTTTTGAATGAATGCCGCGGCAATGGTCATGTCGATCAGATTACGCAATTGCGCGAACACCGGACTTTTTGCGGCCAACTGCGGGTAGCGAGCCGTGAACGTGTGGGTAAACGCCTGACTCGCGCGATCGGCCCGCCGCGCCCGCACGCGAGTTCCATCTTGACGCACCAATTCGTCGGAGCCGATCAACTTCACCCCTTCGCCTTCCAGGGCCATGGCCAAATCGTCGTCGCTAACCCGCACGCATTGATAGTCGGGGGTGAAATACCATCGTTGCAGGGCGTTGCGGCTTACCGCAGCGGGGTTGGCCCGATCGACGTAGCTGGCCAGTTTGATCGGCGGGCGCTCCAGGCCAATACCGATCAGCTTCATCCGGTAGTCGGCTTCAACCATGACCTGGGCGAAATGCGTGTTGGGCGGCACGCCTAGAATGCGGACCTTCTGAAGCCCCAAGCTCGTGCGCAGCCCGTCAACAATGTATTGCGTGTCGGACGGCGTGGCCCGACCGCCCACTTGCCGCAAGAAGGCTTGCATGCGTGCCAAACCCTCTTCGGTCGGATCGATCGAGCAGCCGATCACCGTATCGTTCGGCCCGCCGGGTGGAAACATCCGCAGCGCCACGACCATGTCTTGCAGCTCGAGCACGGGCCGGCCGCTCTCAATGCCGCGCACACGACCAGCCAGGTCGCGCACCCAGCCCTCGGCGGGGCCTGCAATCACGATGTCGCCCGATTCCGGGTAAAAGAACACATGGGTCAGGCGAGTCATGCCGGCCAAATAGAGCATCTCAGGCGTGATTTGGCGGCCGGCCTTGCGCGCTTTGGCGATTTCGCGTTCCAGACGATTCAGCGATACCTTTCGTAGCGCGCTGCGCTTGCGCACGTCGCCCGGCAGCGATGCACGAGCCGATCGAATCCGCTCCTGCATCAACCGGCCATTGGGATCTTGATAGATCCGCTTGTGCAGCACGCCATCGGCATCGACATAAACGCCGGCTAGCTGCTGGGCATGTGCGCGACCGCCCAGCATCGTCGCAGCCAGGGCGAGCATTGTCGCGATGCCAACACGCCAAAATCGGGAACACGCCATGGGGCCAATTCTCCTGTCCCAACGGATGACCGGTACGCTCCCACCACACCCAGACCGATGCAAGGTTTTGTGGGAGCGTGAGATAGGTTCAGTAGGTCGAAAGAAGGGGCTGCCCGCTTTCTACTGCTCTCGATATTAATTGGGCAACTTGGGCAAGGCAAGAAAATTAGGGGCACGGTCCGGCCCGCGAGCCGGTGCAACTGCCATGTTTCAGCCATGCAGGGGTTGAAATATGCAATAGATAGGGTTCAAATGTATACTATTTGGCGGCGGTCGAGCGGCGCCAATGCCCGTGTGATTGTGCGGTTCAGTCGTTCGCGGCGATAGGGTGGAGAGGACTGCATGCGACATGGTGCGAACATCGATCCGCCCAATCGTTTTGAGAAGGTCCATGAGCAGCCCGACCTTGAGCATGTGGCCGACGATACCGACTACCTTCGGGCGCGCGACCGGCACGAAATCGAGTATTTGCCCGATCGGTCGCAAAGCATTGTTTCCGAAAACGATTCGCCCGACATTCCGTTTCGCTATAGCTTGAACCCGTATCGTGGCTGCGTGCATGGCTGTGCGTATTGCTACGCGCGTCCAACGCACGAGTATCTTGGGTTTCGTGCCGGAACCGACTTCGAGACGAAAATCCTTGTCAAGCACGAGGCGCCCGCGCTTTTTGCACGCTTTCTGGCTCGTCGCGGATGGGTGCCCGAACCCATCGCATTTTCTGGTGTGACCGACTGTTATCAGCCTGCCGAACGGCGATTTCGCCTCACACGTGG
>WGDQ01000858.1 GCA_015493185.1 Planctomycetaceae bacterium | reverse complement strand
GCAAACTTCGATTGTCAGCGGTCAGAAGGCCGATTTCGGCTTGATGATTCTGGATGCCGATCCGCTGAAGATCGACAGCGTACACCAACGCTTGATGGCTGGTCCGCTCGGGGTGGCATTGGAGCCGGCCTATTCGTTTGTTTCGCTCACCGAGGTTTCGGAATACGTGCCCACCGTCGAGCAATATGGGCAGCGGCTTGTTGAAGAAGGGGAGACGCCCGATAGCCCCACCTATAAAGCGAAACTGAAGGCCTATGCCGCACGGGAAGAAGCAATGCGGCGCCAGCGGCTCACCCCCGATTTTCCGCCCTGGCCGGCGACGTGCTTTTATCCGATGAACAAAAGCCGCCACCCGCAGGCCAATTGGTTCATGCTCGACTTCGAGAGCCGCAGCCGCCTGATGACCGAACATGGACGCACCGGCATGGCCTTTGGCGGCAAAGTGACGCAATTGATCACCGTGGCCGTTGGCCTGGACGATTGGGAATGGGGCGTGACGCTTTGGGCCCGAAACCCGGAATATCTGAAAGACATCGTCTACCGCATGCGTTTCGATGAGGCCAGCGCGAAATACGCGGAGTTCGGGCCGTTTTACGTGAGCTACGTGGCGTCTGCGGCCGAGATGCTCGACCACTGCCGCGTTGGCACCTCATAGCTGACCACATCGTGGCACATCGTAGCCGGCTACATCGTGCGGGGGCTGCCGGCCTCATGGGCGAGGGGGCGGACGAGGCTATTTTCTTTCAGACCGTCCGCGAAGGCGCGTTTTGTCGCGGGGCTGTGTTTTGCCGCGCGATTGCGCTTTTTCGCGCGGCTTGGCTTCGGGCACCAGAACCAGTGTGACGGGTGTGCCGATGGGCGGAATGCGATCGGTCCAGGCCTTGAACACGAGGGCATCGTTGGCTTGCGATACCTCTACAGGCAGGTCCATCAGCGCGCTGGGAAAGTTGGAGATGCAAATCAGATCGCCGTCTTCGGCCTGATAGAATCGTTGCCCGGTTTGCTCGTCTTCCCAGAAACTGCTGCCGCCGAATACCCAACGATGCTTGAGCGGCTGATTGGTTTCGCTGTTGACCACCCAATCTTGTGCCCGGGCCTTGTGGCGGCGGCCGCGCTTGTCGGTCCAAAAGACGTAAACGTCGATCGTGGTGCCTGAGGCGGGGCGGTATTGGGGGCGAAACACGACCGGATGCCCGGGCTGTGCACCCACGGCCAACAGCGCCGCGTGTACGATTTTGGCCTCGGTGTCGACGGCAACGATGGCCTCGTGTTCTTTGGTGCCCTTGAGGCAGGCGAACAGTTCGAGAAAACCGTCGCGCAGCACGATTTCGCCCCGCATGACGACCCGCTTCAAACGAGGGTCGACCCACACATCGTATTTGGGCGACAGGCGGACAAGCCGACCTGTTTTGAAATCGCCGATCGGGTCGGTATCGCGGCGCGGCTCTGCCGTTGACGCGGCCGAGGCGGACCCTCGACGTTGGGCAATGGACCGGTGCGGCGGACCCTCAGCGGCACGAACCGCCTGGTGGTCGGGAAATGCGGAAACAAAAGATAGGAGCAGAACAAAGGGCACCGCGCTCGCCCACGAGGCGAGCCGTTGGGACGACAATCGCGGAGGGAGCGGAGCCGGCTGGGTGGAGGAAAAATGGTGCATGGTCGCTCGCGGCGGGTTGTGTGTGGAAAGCTGTTTCGCTGGATGGCTGCCTATGCGGTTGCAACGCGGGCCGAATCTCGCGTGGGGTGATCGGCGCCAACGGACATGCATTTGGGCAAGCCTGCGGGCATGCGTTCGGGCAACGGAGTCGGGATAGCGTGTCGATTGCCGTTTGGCGGTGCCGGCACTCGACGTGCGGGCCGCAAGCCATTGCAGGCGATCATTTGAATATTAGGATAGCGCTTCGTCCGAGGCGACCGTAAAAACTGAAGAAACGTCCGAAGACGCCTTCTTATTGGATTATTAGGCCTTGCTGGTTGCGAGACCGGCCCGTGGCCTGTCGGACAAACACAGCGAGCCGCGACGTATGAGACGCATGAAAGACGTATGCAACGTGTTGGACGGACAAAGGAACCGCTCGACAACCCCTGTTGGCTTGGGGCACAATGCATTTGTTGTCGGCGCGATTTTTTCGGGCACACGGGTTTGTTGCGCGGTTGGTTCGCCTCTTGAAACGGGCCGTTGCTGAGGCAGTAGTGTGCCCAAATACTATTGTGCATATTGTGCTTGGGGCTTTGTCGTCTTTTTTTCCGTCTTTCTTTTTTTGCGGCCTCGAGTTGAGATTTGCGGGAGCATAGTCACGGAATGATGAGCAGCACAACAACGCCTCGATTGTGGGAATTGGAAGGAAGCCGGCCACGATTGCTTTCGTTCGACGAGGCGCTGTGGCACAAATCGGCTCCGGCAGCGGTGGCCCGGGCGGGTTCGTGGGAAGACGGTAGTCGCGGATGGGAGCTTTGGTGCCAGTACCTAGCATCGCGGCGTGAGCCGGAACGGTTGGCGGACCTGTTGCCGGGCAAAGAATCGCCGTTGCTGTGGTCGTTGTGGCCCGATGAGCGGCAGGCCGAAACCCGCCGGTTGGTTGCCGAGCTAGGTAAGCTGCGAGCAGATAAGCGACAGGCGAGGCGAATCGACTCGGCCTGGATGAAAGAG
>WGDQ01000857.1 GCA_015493185.1 Planctomycetaceae bacterium | reverse complement strand
GCCGCGGCAAACCGCGCTGCTGATGTCATTGCCGAGAAAAGACGTCGTTGCCGACAAAAAAAGAACACAACGTCATGCATTGGAAAACCTGTCATTCACCGGTCAATGCCGATGCACCAAATGGCCCAGGTATCGACAATCGGCCCGGCCCGCGGCGGCCCGACCGCAAGCCATCAGCGCAGCCGACAGGCAGCCAACATCTGCACAAACACCCAACCAACAACTTTCCCACAGCGTTGTGCAGCGACCGCCTCACACCGCAATCGCCACCCGAGGCCGACAAACGGCGTTCGGCCCCTTTACCAGGCACCGCCTTACCGGAGCAGTGCAAGCCGGTTATCGACAAACGGCCGCGGCACATTACTACGACTACTAACTAATAAAAAACAATAGAGGTAATACGCACGCCACCTCGGCAGGTGTTGCTCGCCTGAAAAATTGCAGAAGAAGAAACCCGCCCCATCGGCCGTCGTACTCGCCGCCCAGACAGTCGATCGAGCACGCATCGGTGCCGCCAGACCTTGGCCCCGTTTCGTTCCAACCGGGCCAAGACCAACGCCAGCACAAAACACATCGACAGTCAGAAGGAAGCAAGCAGGAAGAAATGCAATGAAGATCACGTGCGACCGCGAAAAGCTGCTCGCGGCTTTTCAAACCGTCAACGCCGTCGTTCCGGCCCGCAGCCCCAAACCCATTCTGGAATGCGTCAAGCTCGACGTGGCCGACGACCGCGCCACGTTGATGGCCACCGATCTGGAGGTCGGCATTCGTCTCGATCTGGGCGATTTGGAAGTCGAACAGCCGGGACAAGTGTTGTTGCCCGCCGCTCGCTTGGGCGCCGTGTTGCGCGAGCTGTCCGACGAAACGGTTCAAATCGCGGCCAGCGAGTCGTCTACCGAACTCCGCGGCGAGCGCAGCCGCTTCGAGTTTCCCTCGGCCGACCCACACGAATACCCGGAGGTCGCCCCCTTTGCGGAAGAGGCCTACCACGAGGTGCCCGCTCGCCTGTTGCGCGAACTGATCCGCCGCACGGTCTTCGCCACCGATCCGGAAAGCACACGCTATGCGTTGGGGGGCGTGCTGCTCGAAATGGACGAGAGCACCATCGTGGCCGTGGCCACCGACGGCCGCCGTTTGGCCAAAATGGAAGGGCCCGCCCAAAGCGTGGGCGGACACGCCACGGGCGATCAGGCCACGATCGTACCGGCCAAGGCCATGCAACTCATCGAGCGTTCCATCAGCGATAGCGACGCCGAAATTCGACTTTCCGTGGGCCCCAACCATCTGCATGTAGCCAACCCGCGGCTTACCATCTATAGCCGACTGGTCGAAGGACGCTTCCCCAAGTGGCGCGATGTCTTCCCGGTGCGCGAAGATGCCGTCCGCATCGCCGTGCCGGTCGGGCCGCTGCTTTCGTGCGTGCGGCAAGCGGCCATCGTTACCACCAACGATAGCCGCGGTGTCGATTTCAACTTCACCAACGGAAAGCTCATCCTGCGCAGCCAGTCGTCTGAACGGGGCTCGTCGGAAATCGAGCTGCCCATTGCCTACGAAGACCGCGACATCTCCGTGATGCTCGATCCCCGCTACGTTATCGACTTTCTCCGCGCGTTGGACCCCGAACAAACCTTTACGCTCGAAGTAGAAAACTCCGAAGCCGCGGCCGTCTTTTCCACCGACGATGGCTACGCCTACGTGATCATGCCGCTGGCGCGCGAAGCGGCTTCTGCCCGATAGAAAAAAATCCCAAACCCTCCGCAGCCATGGCCCATTCGCGTCATCCTTGTCGTAGCACCTCGCGTGGGCGATCGCCTCAGCCCATTGCCGAGGTTCTCAGCGAGCTGATCAGCCGTCGTGGCTATGGCCGCGTTCAGGCCAGCAACCAACTGCACCACGCCTGGTGTCAGGCGGTCGGCAAGTCGCTGGCTCAGTTTTCGCGACCTGGGAAACTACGCGGCAACACGCTGGAAGTCGTGGTTGCCGATTCCACACTCGTTCAGGAGTTCACATTTCAAAAAATCCAGCTATTGGAAGCATTGAACGGCCAACTCGAACACCACGACATTCGCGAGCTGCGGTTTCGCGTCGGCGCGATCGACTCGCCATAGCCGATTCCCCCGCCGCGCACCGCCCGCCATCCGCTGCACGTTGGCAAACGGCCGCTCGCGACCGGCTCGTTGCGTTCGGCGGGGCAGTGCCGCAAGCCGCCAACGCTTCGCGTCGTTGCATGGCCTTGGCCCCCAACGTGGCGCCGGCTATTCAGGTGCCCGCCGTCGCGGCCCAGTGGGCTCTCGCCGTGGTGACTGGTGGCCCGCTCGGGTTTTGCGAGCCGCCGGGCTCCTCCACGGCCAAGGGCCTCACGGCATATCGAGTGGCCGCCGAAGAAAAATGACACAGAGAGGATCGCACGAAACACGATGAGTGAAGAAAAACCACACGATGCCGACGCTCCGCGCACACCTTCGAACCAACCGGACGAGGTGCCGCGCGACGAAACGCAAGAGTTCCGTCGCGTCGATCACGACTACAGCGCCGAAGACCTCGAACACCTCAGCGATCTGGAGCACGTTCGCGAGCGGCCCAGCATGTACATTGGCGACACCGGGCCCCGCGGTCTGCACCACATGGTGTACGAAGTGGTCGACAACTCGATCGATGAGGCCATGGCCGGCTATGCCGATACGATTTCGGTCACCATCAACGTCGACGGCTCGGTCACCGTCGAAGACAACGGCCGCGGCATTCCGGTGGAAGAACACCCCGACCTGGGCTGCTCCACGCTTCAGGGCGTGATGACCGTACTGAAGTTCGGCGGCAAGTTCTCCAAAGGCGCTTACCAAACCTCTGGCGGACTGCACGGTGTGGGCGTCACGGTGGTCAACTTCCTTTCCGAGTGGGCCGAGGTCGAGGTCTTCCGCGACGGCCACGTTTATCAGCAGGAATACGAACGCGGCGTGCCGGTCAACGAGGTTCGCCGCATCGGCAAAACCGACAAGCGCGGCACCCGCACCACCTTCAAACCCGACCCGCTGATCTTCAAAAGCACCAAGTTCTCGTACAGCACGCTGCAAAAGCGGTTGCAGGAGCTGGCCTTCCTCAACCGCGGCGTCAAAATCATCTTTCGCGACGAGCGCACCGGCGCCGAAGAAACCTTTCACTACGAAGAGGGCATCGTCGAGTTCGTCCGCTATCTCAACCGCGCCAGCGAAACGGTGCACCCCGACATCCTGCACCTCTCGGGCAATTTCGAGGGCACCGAAATCGAAATGGCCCTGCAATACTCCACCGAGTTCACCGAAAACTTCCACTCGTACGTCAACAACATTCCCACTCCCGAGGGCGGAACCCACGTCTCGGGCTTTCGCGCCGCGCTCACCCGCTCCATCAACGCCTACGGCCGCAAGGCCGGCATCTACAAAAACCTGATTCCCACGGGCGACGATTTTCGCGAAGGCCTCACCTGTGTGCTCTCGCTGCGCGTGGCGCACCCGCAGTTCGAGGGCCAAACCAAAACCAAGCTGGGCAACAGCGAAATCGAGGGCATCGTCAATTCGGCCGTCGGCGAGTTTCTCAGCCGCTATTTCGAAGAAAACCCCCGCACGGCCCGCGCCATTGCCCAAAAGGGCCTGCTCGCCGCCGAGGCCCGCGAAAGCGCCCGCAAGGCCCGGCAGCTCATTCGCGAGCGCAAAGGCGCCCTTTCCGGCGGTGGCCTGCCCGGCAAGCTGCGCGACTGCACCAGTCGCGAGGTCGACAAGTGCGAGCTTTACCTGGTCGAGGGCGATTCGGCCGGCGGCAGCGCCGAAGGCGGACGCATCCGCGAGTATCAGGCCATCTTGCCGCTACGCGGTAAAATCATCAACGCCTACAAATGGCGCGAAGACAAAGTGCTGGCCAACGAAGAGGTCCGCAGCATCATCTCGGCCATCGGGGTGGGCATCGGCGCCGAAACCGATCTCAGCAAGCGCCGCTACGACAAAATCGTCATCATGACCGACGCCGACATCGACGGCTCGCACATCCGCACGCTGCTGTTGACGCTGTTCTATCGCAAGATGCCGGAGCTGGTGACGCGCGGCCACGTATACGTCGCGCAGCCGCCGCTCTACAAGCTCAAGAAGGGCAAGACCGAGCGTTATGCCGTCACCGAGG
>WGDQ01000856.1 GCA_015493185.1 Planctomycetaceae bacterium | reverse complement strand
GCGCAGGCACCATCGAGGTGTAACGTTCCATCGACGTTCCTGCTACTGTGTTCGATGTGCGCTTTGAGCTTTAGTCCTGGGAAATACGCTGTTCGCAATCCCGGAACGCCGAAGGTTTTGCATCGCAAAAAACGAAGCCAGACGAATCGTCCGCCGTGCAAAAAGATCGTTGCCGCTTGTGATGTTACACAGAAGGAGAATGTAACATCGAAGGGAGAAAGCAGAACGGAAGCTCTTGTTCTACTGTTTGCTGTTACACACGTAGACTTGTTATAGCCCTATTCTCATAGCAAGCGACTTGCGGCAATGGCTGCTTGCTCGGTGCGTGCAATTTGCCGGTCGGTTTGGGGGACGAACGTTGTAGAAAGCAAGCTAGTTGGTGGGCACCGCGAACGGCTGCTGAGTGCGCAGGTGGCGGCGGCGAGAGGCTTGCTCAAGAAATGATCTGGCGCCGTCGTTCGAGATAGTCCCAAACAACGAAGCGGTCGAGATCGCGACCGCCGCAGAAGAAGACGCGGCCCTGTGTCGACTCGGCCAGGCGATAGGCGAATTGCACGTCTTCTTCGGTTTGCGACCAGCCGGGCAGCAGGAAGATGTTGATCGTGATGCCTTCGCGATGGCACAGCATGCCCTCGCGCAGCGTGGCCTGCTCGGTGGCCCGACTTGGCGGATAAAGAAGGAAAAGGTTTTCGCCCTCGAAGTGGGCCGTCGGCAGGCCGTCGGTGATGAGGATGATTTGCCGGTTGGGCGTGTCTTGAGTGGCCAGGAACTGCCGACCGATTTGCAGCCCGTGTTGCAGATTGGTGAAGTGGGGCGGAATGTGCATTTCGCTCACGTCGGGGCTGCTCATGTCGGCCTTCAAACGAACGATCGAGTCGAACACGGTGACCGGCTTGGGCAGCAGCGACGCGATTTCTCCGGGCCGCCGCGGTTTGGCGAACGTGTAGATTTCGACAAATTGCAGAAAGTCGCCCGGATACTCGCGGCGGATCAGCCCGTCGAGCGCCAGCGCCATACGCTTGACGTTGATGTATTGCCCGCCGTAGCGCATCGAACCGCTCATGTCCATGAGCACGGCCGTTGCGCACTTGGGCGTGTTTCGCGTGCGATAGATTTCGATGTCTTCCGGCTGCATGCGAATGGGTAGCGCCGGCCCGCTGCGGAGCATGGCATTGACCAGCGATGCGGGAATGTCCATGTGCGCGAGCGAATCGCCGAACTCATACGATTTGGTTTGCTGGGTTTCGACGGCTCCTTCGCCAACCACCGGGCCGATGTGCCTTCCGGTGCGCGAGGCTTCGAGATTGCTGAAAATCTCTTCGAGCAACCGACCTTGAAAAAGGCGATATGCCTTGGGTGTGAGCTGAAAGCCGCCGTCGGTGCGGTCGAGTCCTTGGCGCTCGGCCAGTTCGCGCAGGTAGTCTTGAATTTGTTGCGCCAGGGCGCCGAGTTGTTCGAGGTCGCCCGGCTCGACAAACTCAGCGAGTTCATCGAGGTCGATCACACCGATCTGCGCGGTTTCGGCCGCTTCGCGAAGCTGCTTGAGTAGGCGGTCGATCGTTTCCAGCTCTTGCTTGATCTCCAGCGCTTTGGGAACGCTCATCGGCGTTCGGCCGGTGAAGTGGTAGCGGGCCGCTAGCTCGTCGACCTCGTATTTGTCGCCAAGCCGCTCGATGAGCTGCACGAGCCGGCGGGCAAACTTCGATCGCTCGTCGCCGGCGCGATACCAGAGCCGTTCGAGATCGCGTAGCTGCTCTTGCCGGAAGGCCTCGCGAAAGGGCTGTCGCAAGCGGCGGGGCGGCTTGATCTGCTGACCGTAATCGCGGTAGTTGCGGGCGGCCTCGTGCTGCGCGGCCTGGGTCTCGTAGGTTTCGAGAATCTTTCGCTTGCGCTCTTCGAGCATGGCGATGAGCGAATCGATCGTGGGCCCCAGGCCGGCGATCATGCTGGGGTCGAGCTTGATGGCCCGGGCCAGTTCGTCCTCGGTGAGTCGGCGCATGTGGCCGAAGGCCAACATATGCTCGAAGGCGGTAGAAACCACATCGGGCGGTGGCTGCGTAGGACTGGGAAAGCGTTTGGGATCGTAACGTTGATAGGTGTGAATCACACCGCCGAGCGATCTACGTGAACTCATACGTGATCCTTCCGTGCCGCTCGGAGCGGGAAATCAGGTCGCTGGCGTACAGGCCGGCCAATACGAACTCGACACACGAGGCCCGCACGGCCACGTCCTTCGAGGCATTGACTTCGAAGGCCTTGTCCCAGGCGGGCGGCACGCGTTTGAGCCGCTCGGCATAGGCCGTAGAGGGAAGCATGTCGCCTACCTCGATTTTGACGCCGCGGCCGAAGATTTCAGCGATTTCTTCCAGCCCATGCCGGTCGACGTATTCGGTGAACACGTTTTTGATGGCCTCGGCCACGATGGCTTCGAGCACCTGGCGTTCGGACATCTGATGGCTGCTCATCAGGTCGAGTTCGAGCTTGCCCAGCGAGGAAGATGCCAGATGCGCCAAATCGCTGATGCGGGGCACGGCCGGACGTTCGCCCAGTTGGGCGGCACGCTGCCGGGCGCTGGCGATCATGGTGCGATAGTTGGCAATGGAAAGCCGGGCGCTGACGCCCGACTGTTGATCGATATATTTCGATCGTCGGGCCACGCGGCTGATTTCTTCGACCACTTCGCGCATGAAGTACGGCACCACGACGGGAAACTCGCCGCCCAGATCGATGCCGGCTTCTTGCTCCATGATCTGAATGCCCTGATCGCGCTCGATCGGGTAATGGGTGTGAATGACCGAACCGATGCGATCCTTTAGTTGCGGAATGACCTTGCCACTGCGGTTGTAGGTGGCCGGGTTGGCCGAAAAGAGGATCAGCACGTCGATGTCGAACTGGATCGGAT
>WGDQ01000855.1 GCA_015493185.1 Planctomycetaceae bacterium | reverse complement strand
TCGTGGCTGCCGGAATGCTGGCCATGGCGTGGCGCACCAACCGGCTTGTTCATCACGCCGCCCGCCGTGAACCATCCCGTGAAGAATGAGGCCCGCGGACGGCGGCTTCGTTCGAGACGCCGCAATGGGGCAGAGAACGCCGTGCCGCAACATGCCGCACCGCACTGCGATAGCCCTCTCTGGGCCGTGCCGCTCGTCGACGAGCAGGCCGCGCGGCGAATGCTCGAGCCTCGCCGCTGGCGGCGATTGCGAGCAATATGGAAGCGCCTTGCGCGGGGGAAACGAGCGGGCGTGTCGCCCACGGGCACTTGCCAGTCGGCGACTAACTTGCCGAAGCTGACCCTTGTGTGGTTGCCTTTCTTTCGAGTGTCGCTGGCCTTGTCGGACCAGCCACCTTCCGTTCCGCAACGCGCTGCTTCCACGCCAGAAGACCGTGCCGATACCGTCATGACTCAGCTTCGCGTCTTGGTCGACGGTTACGAACAGGCCGTGAGCTGGGATGATCTGCCCGACGGTGTGTGGCAGGCTGAACCGCTGTCGCGGGCGTATCCTCCGAGCTGCACCGTTACCGGTGCAGAGCGGCTGGCGATCCAGTTCGTTGTGCGATGGCAGTTGCAATCGGGAGGGCGCAGCGCAGCCGTGCAAAAGCAACCTCAGGTGGTCGACATACAGTCGGTTCATTGTCCGTACTGGGCCTATTATTTTCAGCGTCGGCCCGGTATCTTGGACGTCCGTTTGCTGGACGCAGTGCGTGGACAGGTTGCCGGTCCGCGGGCCAAGGCATCGTTGCTGGCTGCCCTGGCGACGCACGCCGCGCTGCCGACGCGATCGTGACTTTTCGCGCCACGTCGTGCGCACATTGGCCATCACGGCAGCCGTGTTGAAAGGCCACGACGCCCAATTCGCGGGCCGAAGCGATTGCCCACCACCGCTTGGGCGGCGCCTTGGCGACTTACGGTGAGCGGGCGCCATCTGGCGCAAGCCGACTGCGACTGTCGACCGCGGCGGCGCGTTGTTTCCGCTGCGAGTCGCCACGAATCGCCGGCCCGCCGCACCGATGTGAAAAGCCATCGCACGCATTGCGGCACCGTTCGAACAACGAACGACGCCAACCACGCACAAAAGGCGAACAGACGGAAAAGCCGCGCCGCAAGCAAAGCCACATGGCAGGCCGACTGTGCCGCGAGCAAACCACGTGGCAAGAGCACGGGCGTTGGAGCACGACGCACGATGCCGGCCCTCTGGTTCTTTGAACGGGGACGAACACAGCCGCGAAACCACAACCACGAAACCATAATCAAATGCACACGGCCCAACATCGAGTTGGGCAAAGACAACGGTATCGACGCATGAGCCGATTTCAGTACAAAAACGGGCGCTACTATCGCGACGGCAAGCCTTATTTCGTCGTGGCCAGCGATTATCAATACTATCGCGACCGCCGCGAGCATTGGCGTGATCGCTTGGAAAAGCTGCACGCATCGGGCGTCGAGGTGATCACGTTCTACACCCCGTGGCGGCATCATTTGCAGTGGCGCGATGGCCAGTACTTTTACGATTTCGATGGCAGCACGAAAGACAGTCGCGACTTGCAGGGCTTCTTGCGGCTGATCGAGGAGCTCGGGCTTTACATGATTGTGAAGCCGGGTCCGTTTGTGCACTCGGAGCTGAACGTGGGCGGCTTGCCCGATTTGGTGTGTCCTTCGTTCAATGCGGAGATGCCACCCGCCCGACGCCATCATGCTGGTCCGTGCTACTGGACCTACGACGCCAGCCAATTGCCCGAGCCGCTCGATGAGCGATTCGATCGTCTGGTCGAACAGTGGCTGAAGGAAGTCGGCCAGGTGATCGCACCTTATGCCCGCGAAGGCGGACCCCTGATCGGATTGCAGCTCAACGATGAAACCATCTACTGCATGTCGAACGATCCGCCGTGGCACATCGGCTACGAACCCTCGGGCATGGCCTATTACCACGAACTGCTTCGGCAGCGCTACGGCGACCTGGAAACCTACAACCGCACGCACGCCAGCAAGCTCGATGCCTGGGCTTTTGCGCCGGCGCCCAAGCTGCAAACGCTGGAAGAAGCTGCGGAGAAGGCGCCCGGTCCGCGCCGGCGGGAAGACTTGTTGCTCTATATCGATTGGGCCGAATTCCAATGGCGGTTGCGCCGCGACCTTTACGAACGTTATGAGCGCTACCTGGGCATCTCGCATTTGCCCTATTTGACCAACTACGCGGGCATTACGCCTCCGATCGAAGAAAACGTGCCCGACCTGAAAGACGAGGCGCAAGAAACGATTCCGGCCGACTTCACCAAGAACTACGCGGAGTGGTGGTTTGCGATGAACCGCATCGACCACGACCGCGACGTGTACGAATATGGCATGATCAGTTGGCTCGGTGTTGCCGCCTACGACCGCGACGTGTTCGACCGCTACATCAATACGGCACGGCGTGCGCGGGGGATCAATATGGAGGAGAACTGGGGCTTCGCCGCCTTGTACGACGAGCGATCGAAGTATCCGGTGATCCCGTTCTTTCAAACGTTGCTTTCCGTGGCCGGGGGAGCGACAGGCTACGATATTTTTGTGGGTGTGAGCACCGACTACTGGGACGATTCGCTCGACCGCATCACGAAACTGCAATGTCCAACGTTTCCGTCCGACGCACCGCTCGACGAGCACGGCAATCCGCGGCCGCTTTATCACACAGCCAAAATGCTCAACCGCTGGTTTTTGCAGCACGGCGAGGCCCTGCTCGGCTGCGAATTGGACATTGATTGTGCCTATTTGCTCTATGCACCTTATGCGGCCGTATCGAGCTGGATTCCCGACCGTCGCTACTGGCATCTGGCCGATGGCGACATTCCGCGCTGCGGCTACGAGGGCTTCGAGCCATTTTCCCGCTCGCTTCAGGCTGATGGCTTTTCGTTCGGCATGTTTGAGCTCGACGCGGCCACGCCCGAGCAGCTTCGCGGACCCGAGGCGTTGGCGATCCACAGTGCGTTTTTCATGGATGCCGCTTCTCAGCAGCGACTGGCCGACTATGTGCGCGATGGCGGAAGGTTGTTCATTTCGGGCGAACTGCCAAGCGTCGATCTGTTGTGGCAGCCCTGCACCGTGCTCAAAGAAGCCATCGAGGCAGCCGGCGATGGGGTGGTTTATCAGCGTGAAAACCTGTTCGCCGACGAGCGTTTTGCGGATCGCTTGCGGGCTGCCGGAATGCAACCCAAAGTGACATACAGCCCCAACCTGCGTGCTTATGTGCATCGAGGGCCCGAAGATCAATTCGTCTTCTTTTTCAACCTCGGATCGCAGCCGAGCGAGCAAGCACACATCGAGTTTTACGGGCAACGTCTCGACCTTGAGCTCGGCCCGAAAACCTCGGGCGTCGTGCGGATTCGCGATGGCAAGATCGTGGCATACTTGGTCAAGGGCAACAACGAGGTCGAAGGCATCGAGGCCCCCATCGCCATGCGTTTCGGCGAGCAAACGATTCAGGGCGTAGGCGATCTCACCTCGTGCGACACCTGAGTCGTGACAGCCTCTTCATTTTCCTTGTCGAGCAAGCAGATCGGCATCACGGGGGTTCATGCATTGGCTACCATGTCGCCTGGCGCGCCGCGATCGTGCGCATGATATGATCGTGCGCAATGATGTTGTGCATGATATAACGTCTCCTGTTGCCGCAGCACTTGGCCAGTTACTCGACTTGCAAGATGCTCGTCTGCGTTTGCCTTTGCCTGATCGATTCTTTGTGACGGCAGCAAGGCTGCTGTTTTGCGCAAACCGCGATTGTTGCCGGCGCCCGATCGGGCCACATGGCTCGTGTTCTGCTGCTGGCATCATGCGATCTGATCTTTCAATAACCTCGTTTGTTTCGAGATGGGTGCGGAAATGGTCAAACAATACGCGGGGCGCCGTGGGTTCGGCACTTTCGTTGGCGGGTTGTTCATCGGCTTGCTATTCGGCGGCTGCTTCGCGCATTGGGCTGGCAGCAATGAGCACGCGGCACACGCGCAAGAACGGCAAACGCCCAGTCTGCCGGCGCTCGTGCAGGAAACAAAAACACTTGGCGACAAGGTGCCCGATCAGGCCCATGCCATGATGGATGTCGATTATCACTTCACAAACCTTTGGTTCGCGGCGAAAGCCAACAATTGGCCGCTGGCCGACTTCTATTGGAAAGAGACACGCTCGCACATGCGATGGGCCGTGAGAATCATTCCCGTTCGCAAAGATAGCGAAGGACGCGAAATCAAGCTGCAAGAGATTTTGCAAGCGGTGGAGAACACGCCGCTGGCACAACTTAAGCAGGCGATCGAAGCACGAGACGGCAAGCGGTTTGAAGCGGCGTATCGGTTTATGTTGGAAAGCTGCTACAGTTGCCACAAGGCGTCGGGCAAACCGTATTTGCGACCACAAACGCCCGCACGCCCGGCGACACAAATCATCAACTTCGATCCACAGGCCACCTGGCCGAAGTGATCCGCGGCGACGGTATTCTCCACGCAGTGCATGGCGTTGACCGTCGCGCACGAGTCAGCCTCGTGCCGTTTACTCAGGCACGAGCCTTTGAAAGTCCCGTTCAGGCTTCGAACGCGACATCTGCTGTGGTCCGCTTTGCCGGGCCTGACCAGGCGATTTTCACCCATCAGGGGACGTTGCTCGTTTTGCACGCGACGTGCGCGGCCTTGCCGTCGCGCATCGGAAAGCTCAGGACGAGATTGAGTGCTCAGCCTGGCAAATGCTGGAGAAAGTCGGCCAC
>WGDQ01000854.1 GCA_015493185.1 Planctomycetaceae bacterium | reverse complement strand
TCGATTAAAAGTCGACCTGCGCCCGCGCGGCAACGATGTCGGCCGTGCTGTCGCCCACCAAAGCCGAGTCATCCCCAGTTTTCTGAGTTTTCTGATGGGGGATTTTGGGCGCATAAAGATGGGCGGTGCCCTGCAACGTGTTTCCGGGTATGGAAATGGGGAATTGAAAAAAATCACCGCGCCACCCGCCGGCTTACGTTGCGCCGTGGGGTTGGCTAAGATTGAAACCCGATACACGGTCCCTTTTTTTCACCGTTCCATCATTCCAACCGCATCATTGCTACCCGATCATGCAACATTTCGATTTGGATGTGGCTTTTTCTTCGCCGGTTGGCCGGCTGCGATTCATTGGTCGATGGCCAGCGATCGCACTGCTTGCGTGCCTGGTGTTTCATGCGAGCGCGCGGAACGTATGGGCCGCTGATGCTCGCACGGCCGATAGCCCGCGCCGCCCGAATCTGATTCTGCTCGTTACCGACGATCAGCGTTGGGATACGCTCGGTGCCGTGGGCAATCGGATCATTCGCACGCCGCACCTCGACCGTCTGGCGCGGCAGGGCGTGGTGTTCACCAACGCCTTTTGCACCACGTCAATTTGTGCAACAAGCCGGGCCTCGCTGCTCACCGGCCAATATGCCCGACACCACGGCATCATCGATTTCCGCACGCCGCTCGACGAGGAAGCATTTCGCAACGCGTTCCCCGACCGCTTGCGGCAAAGTGGTTATCGAACCGCCTTCATCGGCAAATGGGGGTTAGGCGGTCCGTTGCCCAAACAGCGCTACGACTTTTGGCATGGGTTTTCGGGGCAAGGACGCTACTTTCCCAAAGACGGATCGGGACATCTCACACATCGCATGGGCGATGCCGCCTTGCAATTTCTGGACACTTGCACGCCGGAGCAGCCCTTTTGTTTGCAGATCAGTTTCAAGGCGGCGCACGTTCAAGACCGCGACCCGCACCCGTTCCAGCCCGATCCTCGCTACAACGACCTCTATGTCGATGCGGTCATCCCGCGGCCTCACAGCGCCACGCCCGAGGCGTTTGCCGCATTGCCGGAGTTTTTGCGCACCTCTGAGGGGCGCGTTCGCTGGCAGCGACGCTTCGCCAACGAAGCGATGTTTCAGCAGTCGGTCAAAGACTATTACCGCCTGATCACCGGCGTCGACGACGTGGTGGGCCGCATCGTCTCAAAGCTTCAAAGTAGCGGGCTCGACCGGCAAACGGTCATCGTGTTCACATCGGACAACGGCTTCTTTCTCGGCGAACACGGTTTGGCCGGCAAATGGTTCATGTACGAAGAATCGATTCGTCTGCCCTTGGTGTACTACGATCCCCGTTTGCCGAAGAAGCTGCGAGGACGTCGCGTCGACGCCATGGTGCTGAACATCGATATCGCGCCCACATTGCTGGAGCTGGCCGGGCTCACGCCGCCCGAAACGATGGATGGCCAAAGCCTTGTGCCCTGGGTAGAGCAGCGGTCGGCTCGCCAGCGCGACGATTGGTTTTACGAACACCGCTTCAAGCATCCTCGCATTGCTCAGAGCGAGGGTGTGCGGGGCCGGCGTTGGAAATACGTGCGCTATGTCGAGTTCGATCCGCCTTACGAACAACTTTTCGATTTGCAGCACGACCCCTATGAACTGAACGACCTGGCGCGCGCTCCTCAGGCGCAAGACCGGTTGCAGGCCATGCGCGAGCGTTGGAAGCAGTGGTGCGAGCAACTAGATGCGACCGGCAAATAAACTCCCGACGGCTCGACCCCCAAGCACGAGCGACGTCTCACATCGTGTACTGCCTGTTGTCCGAGGCCGAATTGCCTGTGCCGGCGCCACCACATCGTCGAGAAACCAGCGGCGCGAAACACGCCCGATCGTTCGTTTCCGACTCCGACCCGTGTGGCCCAAGCATCGCGGGTCCGACCATCGCGTGTGGTATCGGCAATCAAGGCGATTCGCGCCGGGCATCGTGTGGCTGCGAGCCGCCGCATGTTTTCCGGTCGCGTACGAGAAACGTTGACGGCCATTCAGAACGTGGGATGAAACGGTGCGATGAAACAAACCAGCGGAAGTCATGCCCTGCTCGAAATGCTCGCTGATGCGGGCGTGCGCTACCTGTTCGGCAACCCCGGCACCACCGAATTGCCGTTGATGGATGCCCTGCTCGATCAGCAGCGAATCGACTACATTCTCGGGCTTCAAGAAGTGCCGGTGCTGGCCATGGCCGACGGCTACGCGCAGGCGTCGCGCACGCCCGGGCTGGTTAATCTTCATATCAGTTGCGGGCTGGGCAACGCGATGGGCATGCTCTACAACGCCTATCGGGCAGGAACGCCGCTGATTGTCACCGCCGGGCAACAGGACCGTCGGCTCATGTTCGAAGAGCCTATTCTCTGGGGCGACATGGTTTCCGTCGCGCGGCCGTGGACGAAGTGGGCGGTCGAGATTCAGCGTGTGCAAGATATTCCCTCGGCCGTTCGCCGCGCTGTGCAAACGGCGCTGGCCCCTCCCACGGGCCCGGTGTTTCTTTCGATTCCTATCGACGTGCAGGCTGAAGTGGCCGAACTGGACCTGACGCCCGCGGCGCCGCTGAACACCAACGTACGCCCTCCGCAAGAATCGATTCGCCAAGCGGCCGAACTGCTGGCCTCGGCCCGAGAGCCCGGCATTTTGGTCGGCAGTCGTGTGGTTGAGCACGATGCTGTGGCCGAGTTGATCGACGTGGCCGAGACACTTGGGGCGGCGGTCATTTCCGAGTCGGGCACCACGCACGGCCGCCTCAGTTTTCCGAGCCACCATCCGCTGTACGATCAAGGGTTGCCGCTTTGGTCGCCCGAGGTCCGCCAGCGGCTCAACGATTTCGATGTGCTGCTCGTTACCGGTATGGATTTGCTGCGGCAGTATGTTTACTTCGAGCCGGCGCGGGCCATTCCGGAGCACGTTCGGCTGGTTCATCTCGACGAAGATCCGTGGCAGATTGGCAAGAATTATCCCGTCGATGTGGGCATTGTGGGCGGCACCAAGGCGGGGCTGGCCGAACTGGCCCACACCTTACGATCAACCATGAACGACTCGCAGCGCGAAGCTGCCCAAAGGCGGGCCGAACAATGGGCCGCTCGTCACGAGGCTGCCCGTCGCAGCCTGCGCGAGGAAATTGCCAAACAGCCCGACGCACAACCGCTCACGCCGCTGGCTCTGATGGGAGCGCTGGCCGACGTGTTGCCCCCTGACGTGGCCGTTGTGGAAGAAGCGGTGACCACGACCGGCACGATTTTCGAGCGGCTCGGCGTGCTCAAAGACCCGACCGGCTATTTCGGGCATCGCGGCTGGGCGCTCGGATGGGGGCTCGGCTGCGCTATCGGTGTCAAGCTCGCCTGGCCCGACCGACCCGTGCTCGCCCTGTTGGGCGAAGGAGCGGCAGGCTACGGCCTGCAAGGGCTCTGGACCGCCGCGCATCGAAACATTCCCGTCGTCTTCGTCATCTGCAACAATGCCCAATACCAGATTCTCAAAGTGGGCGCGGCACAAATGGGTCTGCCTCACGCGCAGGCCGGTCAGTTCGTGGGCATGGACCTGACCGGACCGGAGATCGACTACGTTGGCCTGGCCCGATCGCTCGGGGTCGAAGCTCATCGCGTCGAATCGGCAAGCGAGCTACAGCAGCGCGCCGCTCAGGCACTACGGGGCGATCGGCCTGTGCTGTTCGATGTGCCGTTGCGTCGCGAAAGCCCGGCACGCCTCAACTATGGCTGATCCACCGAGCGATTTGCCCTCTGCCGCGCCGATCAGCCGAACACATGGTGCCAAACATCGTCATTCCGATGGGCCGCGTCGACGCATCGGCACAATCGGTGCTGACTACGGGGCATTGCCGGTCGCAAGACCAGCATCGGGGGCGGTCGAGATCCCGCGCCGACCGCTGAACAGTCGCCGGTCGGCCAGCGAGCGGGCCGCCCATTCTTGCAGCTCATACGTCATGCAGAACAGCACGGGCACGAGAAACAGCGTGAAAATGGTCGACACGAGCAAGCCGCCCAGCACCACACTTCCCAGTCCTCGATACAGCTCACTGCCCGCACCGGGAAACAGCACCAGTGGCAGCATACCCAAGAGCGTGGTCAGCGTGCTCATGAAAATAGGGCGGATTCGGCCGCGAACGCTTTCCCGCACAGCCCGACGATGTCCCCAGCCCGCTTCGCGAATGTAGTTGAGCGCCTGATTCACAATCAGAATGGCGTTGTTCACCACCGTGCCGACCAGAATGATGAAACCAAGCATCGTCAGCGTGTCGAGTCGTTGGATGGTAAACAAGTTGAGCAGGCGCAAACCGGCGAATCCGCCCACGGCGCCTAGCGGCACACTGACCATAATCACCAGTGGATAAAGAAACGATTCGTACAGGGCGGCGATCAGCAGAAAGGTGATAATCAGCGCCAGCAGCATGCTGCCTGAAAGGGCCGTTTGCATTTGTTTCAGGTCGTCAGCCGTTCCTGCAAGGCGCAGGTGGTACAGCCCGGCCAGTTCACCGCTATTGCGAATTGGTGCGAGCACCTCGGTATCAATCTGGCGAATGGCGTCTTCCAAGGCCACGCCCGGTCCAGGTCGAACCTCGATCGTAATGGCCCGCTGCCGGTCCACTCGCAAGATGCGTTCCGGCCCCGATCCCATCGTCACGTCGGCCACATCGCCAATGCGCACCAACTCGCCATTGGGCGCGCCGATCGGCAGGTTTTCAATATCCTGTGTGCGCTGCACCTGGCGCTCATCGCCATAGATCACCAGATCGACCTCTTTGCCACGGTGCCAATACGTGCCCGCATAGGCCCCGTCGACCAGCGCATCGATTGCGTAGCCAAGCTCCTGATTGCGGATGCCCCGCTGCGCCGCTTTTTCCAGGTTGCGGCGAATGTGCAGCTCAGGCGTGCCAAGATCCAGGCTCGGCGAAGGACTCACGGCCGTTTGCGTCTCGGGCGGAAAACGCTTGCTCACTTCGGTCATGATCTTGCGTCCTAGCTCGATCAATCGAGGCAGCTCCGGGCCGGTGATTTCGATGTCGATCTGCCGCCCGCCGCGCAACGTGCGCGAGAAAAGGCTCGACTGCGTCACCACGTTGATCACGCCGGGCAGGTCGCTTGTGGCCCGACGAAGAACCGGAATCAGCTCTTTCACTCGCGAGGGATCGGTCGAGCGGGCGCCCATGAACAGGCTGCCGTTGCGCGCCACGAGAAAGAAATTCGCAATCGTAGGACCGTCGAGCCGCTCTGCCTCGGGCGAACCCGGCTCGGCTTCCCAATACGGTCGCAGCCGCGATTCGATCGTCTCGCCCAGCGCGACGAGTTGGTCGATGTTGTAGCCGGGCGGCGGCATCAGGTTGGCGAAAATCAGGTTCTTATTGCCCTCAGGCAGATATTCGGCCGGGGGCATCAGCCGATAGCTCAGCCCCAGTGAGCCGACGATCATCGCAATCACCAGCGCCTCGCGGCGCGCTCGAAAGGCCACCGGGGCAAACAGCCCAATTGCGGCCACGGCCAACAGCATGCCGAGCCACGAGCCCGACGAACCTCCGCTGGTGCCCATGGCCGCGCGGTGCATAAGCGGTGCCAGCCCCACAGCACCCAGGGCAAACAGCGCCACGATGGCAACCGTTTCACGACGAGTGATCTTTCCGGCCTGAAGCCGATCGACGACATTCACCAGCCGATCGTTGAAAGCCTGTCCCCAGCGGTCGATTGCGCTATCGCCAGAGGGCGCTGGCCGCGATGACGGCGTCGACGGTGAAGCATCGACCGTGTGTTCGCCGTCTCCACCCGTTGCTGTCTGCGGCGCGCCCGGATGGGCTTCCCCACCGCGCAGCAAGCGGCTTGCTGCCACGGGAATAACCGTTAGCGAAACGAGCAAACTCAACGACACACCGGCGCTGATGGCGATGGCAATATCGCGAAACAACTGACCGGCTTCCGCTTGAATGAAAACAACCGGCAGAAACACGGCCAGCGTGGTCAGCGTGCTGGCAAGAATGGCCCCCCACACCTCGGTGGTTCCGCGGCTGGCCGCTACTTGCGGCGTTTCACCCTGTTGGTAATGACTGTAGATGTTTTCCAGAACCACAATGGCTGCGTCGACCACCATGCCCACGGCAAACGACATGCCCGCCAGACTCACGACGTTGATCGAACGACCCGTCACGCGCACGACGAGAAACGTGCCGATCATGCTGATGGGAATTGCCAGGGCCACCACCAGTGTCGACCGCGCGCTGCGCAAGAACAGGAGCAACACGCCGAAGGCCAAGGCCCCGCCGATGAAGATGTTGTTGCGAACCAGCTTCATCGCCGAGTTGATATAAACGGTTTCGTCGTAGCTTTGGAATAGGAACAGTCCGTTGGCTTTCAGCACGCCACGGTTCAGCTCTTCAACGCGTTTCTTAACGGCCGCCATGACCTCCAGCACATTGGCGCCTTCCTTGCGTTTCACCGCGGCGGTGAGCATGTTCACGCCCATCTGGTGACCGACGCCCAGTGTTTTGCTCTGGGCCAGCCGCACCTCGGCAATGTCGCGCACGTATACCGGTGCGTTGTCGCGAAAGGCGACCACCACATTGCGAATCTGATCCGGATCGCTGAATTGCCCCAGCGTGCGGATGCGGTAGCTGCGCTTGCCTTCCCAGATGTCGCCTCCCGAGATGTCGCGGTTCTCTGCCGTCAGCGCGTCGCGCAGCTCGCCAATGGAAATCTGCCGGGCCGCGAGTTGGGCCGGATCGATCACGACCCATATCTGTTCCTCGCTGCCGCCGTAAATGTCCACATCGGCCACGCCCGGATGGGCCCGTTTCAGCGGCGCGGCCACGTAATCTTCGGCAAATGTCCGCAGGTCCAAGGGGTTCGGGTCGTTTTTGATCAGCTCGCCAATAGCCGGATGTTTTCGGGCCAGGCCGTAAATGCGCGTGACTTCGACACCGCCCAACTCCTCCTTATCGAGCAACGGCTGCAACTCATCGGCCAGTTCCGGATGCTGCTTGACGAAGTGCCGCAACTGGGCGTGGCTGGGCGGCCGCGGTAGCAGGCTCAGATAGGCGATCGACGCGCTGTTGACGCTCACCGTGTTGATCACCGGTTCGTCCGCATCTTCCGGGTAATCGCGCACCTGCTCCAGCTTGTTGGCCACTTTCAGCAGCATCGAGTCCACGTTCGTGCCCACCTCGAACTCCATCTCGATTTCGCCCATGCCCTGCGTGCACTCGCTGCGAAAGTCGATCATGCCTTCGACGTCTTGCAGTTGTTCTTCCTGCTTGGCGACAATCTCCTTTTCCACTTCTTGCGGGCTGGCACCTGGCCATCGCGTGCGCACCGAAATCACCGGTCGCGACACCTCGGGCGTGAGCTGGATTGGAATTCGCGCCAGCGCGATCAACCCGAACAGGCAGATCAAAATCACGCCAACAATGACTTTCACCGGGTTGGCAATCGAGAAATCGGATACGCGCATCGGCCTTCTCTAAACTAGGGAAGCGAACGACCCGGCCTGCGGGCGGTTGTGCCCGGCTCGGGCTTGCCCCGGGGCGAACGACAAACGGCCAGCACGCGGTCGGCGGTCACGTCGCATTGTTTTTCGCACGACCACACCCAGTTCGGCCCGGCACTAGGACAAAGCCGCGTTGTGCGACCATCTTCCGGCCGGCGTTGCAGCCGCATCGGTGTCAAGCACCACCGCCCGGGCGCACGGGCACGCCGCGCAAGCAGCGCGACACATTCAGCGCATTCAACGCGGGCGAAAAACGGCACGCACCGCGATCAACCGCCGCCCGGTGCGGATGGATTCGAGCTGATCGGTTCTGCCTGCACCGGACGCGTCGTCCCGTTGTCGTTTTTCGCATCACCGGCGGTGTCTGCGACGTGCTGCGTTTGCGTGCCGGCACTTTTATTCAAAATGGCCACTCGGTCGTAGGGTCGCAGGCGTTCCACGCCTTCGGTCACGGTCAGGTCGCCCTCGCGCAGGTCGCCTTCTACCACCACCAATTCACCGTAGCTCTGCCCTTCTTTCACAACCACGGCTCGCACCACGCCGTCGTTGTCGACCACAAACACCGTGGGTCGACCCGTCGAACGCACGATCGCGTCTTTGTGAACCAACAGCGCCTCGAACGCGGGACCCCGAAACGTCAAGCGCGCGATCATGCCTTCCTTGATTTTCGGCTGCCCGTCGAGAATCTTGTTTTTCACCCGTACGACAACCGGAAAGCTGCGGCTGCCCTGTTGCCAGTCGGCGCGGGGTACCACGGCCGTCACCTCGCCCGAAAAGGTTTCGTTCGGCAAGGCATCGAACCGCACATCGACCACGTCGCCGGGCTGAATCAGGTGAATCGCCGATTCTTCGACCTGCACGCGCACCTCGACTTCGTCCAGCCGCGCCAGCGTGGCCACTGG
>WGDQ01000853.1 GCA_015493185.1 Planctomycetaceae bacterium | reverse complement strand
GTTTTTGATCGCGCGCTGTCGTTTTGGGGTTGTGTGACGAACGTTTTTCAATGCGTGTGACCGAGCGCCGGCGTTGTGCGGACTGCTGGGCCACTTGGCGATAAACGGTCCGTGTGCCGGCAAGCCGTGGCGGCAACTGGACGCAACGGCACGGCGGCATGCACGCGACCGGCTGCGCTGCTGTGCGAGCGACGTTGGCGTTGGGCAAGCGTTTACCGCAATGTCGTTCTCCGTCGCCACCCACGCCACTCATCAGGCAGCGATGCACGCGGCAAGCAGGTCTCGATGCGCCGGCAAACCGCCTCGAGCTTACCATCGCCCGTGTGCTGCGCGAGCAACAGGGTCGGTTGCGCCCCTGTTATCGTTTGTTTGGGGGGCATATGTCAAGAAAGCGAACCTTCGTCGAGTTCGGAGAGGCCCGGCCCTTCGGGAGGCGGTCCGGCAGCATCGCCCGCGGGGCGATCGTTCGCGTCGCGATTGTCGCGGTCGGCCGGCAGGCCGCTGTCGCCGGTTGGAAGGTGATCTTGGCTCGTGGGGGCGCGATCTTCTTCGATCGGCACCTCGTCTTCTTCGTAGGGCACGACCACGACGCGGTTGCCGCGGGCCTCGACAATGCGAACAAGTTGCCCCTGCTCGATCGGCATACCCTGGCTCACGGCGTCGATGGTGCGGCCGTCGATCACAATGGCGCCGGCGGGCAGCATTTTGGTTTTGGCCCGCGCCACCGTGCCCACCAGCACCTTGAACCGCTCGCTGGGTAGTTCTTCCGGAATGACATCTTGGGGCCGTGGGGCGCGAAGCAGCAATCGGCGGCCGAGCGGCGTGTGGGGCCAAATTTTGATCGCCATGACAACCACCACTGGCAACAACACGGCAATGCCCACGGTGAAAGCCAACCCCGTGCCCGGCCCGCTGAGAAAGGCCACCACAACGGCTGCCAACAAAGAAACAGCCGCCAGAATGCCCAAGAGCCCGGCCGAGGGAATGAATGTTTCCATCACGACCAGGGCGAGTCCGACGAGCAACAGAATGAGGGCCCAGGCCAGGTAGCTCATGTGCGTTTTGCGTTGCTTGGTTGCGGCTGCATGGGCAAGCGTTTCAGAACGTGTCTTCAAAATCCAATTCCGGCTTCAATCGCGAGCAAGCGAGCATCTGGTCGTCGGTCTGCATCGAGCAGTCCAAGCAAGGATGCGTCTGCCTCGTCCTCCTTGATATGACGCTTGCCTGGCCCTCCTTGATATGAATCGGCGGCTCACAATCTCAGGCCTGGAAGCGATTTCGAAGACACCTATTCTCAGTTCTCAGGAAAGTCAGGAAAGCAGGGCAGCGCCGGTTGCGGAACCGATGCGCTGAAAGGCGCACGCGATGTTTTCATCCCACCGAGTTTTCATCCGAGCGAGCGTGCGTCGCCAACCGATGCGGCCCACGGCGCCCGAAAAGCTCTGGCCACACGGCGAGCACGGCTGCCCAATACGTTGGTTGGCGTGATGCGGCCTATTATGCCACAGTTTCGTCTTCGATTTGAGTGACGACGACGTGATTTCCGCGGGCCTCGATCACCACGACGTGGGCGCCTTTCTCGATCAGCTCGCCATCGGTAACCACGTCGACCAGCTCGTCGCCAATGCGCACCTTGCCGGCAGGCGATAGCCGCGTGGCAGCCCGGCCGCGCTGTCCGACAAGATGGTCGCGCGGGGTGCCTACCTCGCGAAGGGCGATGCGCTGTTTTTCCTCAGGCGAAGGGGGCGGCAGAAACACCTGGTTCAGCAGCGGCGTAGAGGGCAGGTAACGGCGGGCAACGATCGCGGCGCCGATGAAAACCGCGCCCGCTCCTACGACAACCGCCAGCGAATTGCGCAATTGGGCGAGTTGATACTCGTTTCGTGGCAGCACAAAGGTTTGGCTGGCCAACACCAGCGAGGCGATGATCAGCGCGCCGCCGCCCACGCCGAACACGCCCAGGCCGGGCACGAGAAAAATTTCGATCAGAATGCAGGTGATGCCGGCTATGAATAAGAGCCCCTCGAGCCATCCGGCCGTGCCGCCCAGATAGTTGGCCCAGAAAAACAGCAAGAAGCAAACGCCCGAGACGAAGCCCCCCAACCCCAAGCCCGGGTGCTGGAGCTCGAAGTACAGGCCGATCAGCGCCAGGGCCAACAGCGTGCCGGCCGCCAACGGCGAGCTGAGCGACTCGACCAGATAGTCGGCCCAGCCCGGCTCGATCATGGCCGGATCGGACTCGAGGCCGTAAAGTTGCGCGAGCTCGTGAAAATCGTCGACCACGGCATAGGCGACGCGCCACTGGAGGGCGTGATCGGCATCGAGCTGAAGCGGCTGCCCCGGCGGTGCGATGGCCTCGCCCCGTTGCCACTGCGCGGCATCGGGGCGGCTTTGGAGTTCTGCCTGGCTGAAATAGTCGATCCAGCCGTCGTCGCGGCGCTGGCAACGATAAACCACGAGATCGGGATCGATCATGGCGGCCGCCAACGACTGCGAACGCATTTTGCGGCCGGCCAACTTCGCGGCCACGTCGGCGTAGTAGGCCACCTCGTCGTCGGGTATCTCGAACGCGCCCGATCCGCCTAGCACGGCACGCGGGGTCATTACAATGTGGTCGCAAGCCAGGGCGATCCATGCGGCATCGGCCAATGCCTGGCGCTCGATGAAGGCGACGGTTCGCACCTGCGAGGAATCGAGCGAAAGCAGATAGTTGGCCAGCCGCTGGCTTTGCTCGGGATTGCCGCCGGGGCTGTTGAGGTCGATGCAGAGAAAGTTGGCCCCCGCCTGACGTACCTGACGGTCGATCGTCGCCTGCAACTGCTCGACCAGTCGGGCGTGGATCGGGCCGTGCAATTTCACGCGAATCGGCTGCCACGCGCCGTCGAGCGAGGGATCGTCTTCAACCGCCTCGCGGGGCAGCTTCAGCGCGGTGGCCACCGCCAGCCGATCGGCGGCCACATAGCGCACAAGCCCCAACTCGCGGGCCTCTTGGGCCGTGAAGTGCCCCGGCTGACCGGCCGGAATGAGCACTTTGACCGTGCCCACCGCCTTGCGCTGACGCAACGCGTCGAGCCGGCTGCGCAGAACGAACTCGCGACTCACGTCGGTTTCGACCTGCAACACCTCGAGCTGCGGATCGAGCAGCCCCAACACCAGATCGCGGGGCACGTTGCCCCGGCGTTCGGCGATTTCGACATAACCGCTGCGGATAGCCGGGCCGATTGATGATTCGTCGCGACCGGCATTGCCGATTTCGGCATCGGGCGCCATGGCGATTTCGTCGCAGGCCAAGGCCACGAGCAGCGCATGGCCCTCGATGGTTTCGGGCAGAAAGGCAACCGTGGTGAGGCCCGATGTGCTGGAACTGGTGAGGAAACGGGCCAGGTCGAGCGCTTTGCCGAAGTCGCTGCGGCCGGGGGCGATTTCCAGAATGAGCACGGGCCAGTGGTCGGAATCGGCCTCGAACTTGGTGGCGGCGAGCAACTCTTCGACCGCGCGGCGGACGCGATGCTCAACACGATCGGTGATTGGCGACGGGACACGAACGATTTTGCCGGTGCGCTCTCGCGGTTGCTCGCCGGCCGGCTCGTTGGCCCATGCGGTGGCCGGTGCAAGCAAACCACCCGCCGGACGCGGCGCGCCGATCAGCAGCAACCACATGGCCAATGCCACCGAAGCGAGCCGCCAAAGTGCAACCGGACGGAACCGCCGAGACAGGCGAGCTAGCGGTCGGGAAACCGCTGGCCAGAAGATTGCTGGTCTGCCGATCGTTCGCCCCGCAGCCGATCGTCGGAGAGTTGGGGAAATGGGCTGTTGGCCAACCGACCGCTGTGAAACCAACTGCTGCGAAACCGACCGCAAGGGAACAGACCGCTGCGAAATCGACTGCAAGGAAACCAACTGCGAGGAAGCATGCCGCCGCGCAGCGGAAGCGAGAAGACACAAGGGGCCGGTGCGGTTCCTGGCCGGTCGGGCCGGCTGAGACAATGAGCAAGCGAAGCGGACCGGCCGGTTCGGCTGGCGTCGGAAAGAAACCGATCGGGCTGGTGAGGCGGATGCCATGGCCCGCTCCGTTATGCCTGAACAAACCGATCGACAGGATCAACAGATCAGGACGATCGGAAGAAAACCAATGTGTGTGCCGCAACCGGCCTGTGTGGCCGCGGCGCGTTTGGCTGCGAGCAAAATCGTTTGCGCGGTGAGTTGTTTGAAGCCGTCGCGAAAAGCAGCAAAGACAAACAATGCCCTACCGGACCACGCGATTCCGGCAAAACAACGAGAAAAAAGCCCAGAAAACAGGAACCGAAGAAACCAATCCGCGGCGAACGTACGGGACGGCAGACAACAAAGCAGAAAGATGATGGGCGGGCCGAGCCCTCGGGATCGCGAACGGTTGGCTGCCCGGCAAACAGGCACAGTTGCAATATCAAGATGTTGGGCCG
>WGDQ01000852.1 GCA_015493185.1 Planctomycetaceae bacterium | reverse complement strand
TGGGGCATCGATCCGGCGGGCAAAATGCTTCAAGGCTTGCGTAAGCGAAGCCACCTGCGCCTGGCGCCGCACGATGGTCAGTTCCAGGGCGACGTCGCGATGCGCGAAGTCGAGCTCATCGGCCGCCCGGCTGAGAGAGTCTTCCAGCGAGAGCCCCCCGGCCAGGCACATGGAGATCAGGTCGACGGCCGCCGGCAGGCCGGCCTCGATGCGGCGCACGCGACGGTGCGCCAACCACGCCAGATGCAGTCGTGGCAGCGAGTAGGCCAGCAGCGTGACGACACCCCCGATGAAGAAAATCTGTGCCCATTGATCGGGCTGCTGGCGATCGGTCGAGATTAGAACCACACCTGTTGCGCAGAGGCAAAACGCCACGAGCATGGCGCGTGCCGCCCGGAAGTCGCGTCGCGCGGTAGGTTCGTAGGCACCCGATCGCCAGAGATCCAGGTCAAGCGGCGTTGCGGCATCGGGCGACTGGACCATGCGGGCGGCCATGGCGGCCCGCCATCGCGGCGACGAGGTGCGTGGTCGACGCACCAGGCGACGCAACGCAAAAAACGTGAACCACGTGGAGAAGACGAAGACCACGAGGGCAAGCGATTCGATCAACATGGCGGTTCCAGAATTTCGTAGAAGAAGGAAACCGATTGGCTAAAGGTGCGTATATTCGAGGCGACGCGGTGCCTCAGGCGGGCGGGCAAATGACGAACAAAATGATGGACGAACGGTTTGCTCGGCCGGTCCGGGCACCGGAAGCCGGCGGCACCGAGGCGCTATGCCTCCTCAGAATTCCGCAGCATGGCAAACACCCACAACAAACCAACGACTTGCAACATGACGGCTGTGCCGAGCAAGGCCCAGCCGATCGGTTGTTCGAAAAACGGTTTCAAGTATTCAGGCTGCACGATCCATAGCACGACAAAGGCCAACACGCCCACCGATGAAATCAGCAGAGCCGCCATGCGCCCACCGGCCGAAGCGGCGCGGAACTGTCGGCGGTAGCTGATCCGATCGCGAATGACGCTTGCCAGGCGTTCCAGTGCGGTGGCCAAATTGCCGCCCGCCCGGCGATGCACCGCCAACGTGGCGGCAAAAATACGCGTTTCGAGCATTGGCACGCGCTGCGCCAAACCTTGCACGGCCGAGGCGACGGAAAGCCCCATGTCGAGTTGCCGCGCACAGCGCTGAAACTCCAACCCGAGCGGCTTGGGTATTTCCTCAGCAGCCAGCGCGATGGCCTGATCCAGGCTCTCGCCGGCTCGCACGGCCCGCATCAGCAGATCGACGGCATCCGGAAGCTGTTCTTGCAACTGGCGCAGATATCTTGCCCGACGCCACGCAAAGCATGGCAATGGCAGCAAAACGCCGATCACAAGACCAACGAATGCCGGCAACGGCTCGTCGAACCAAATGCCCAAGCTCCCACCCAACAGCAGACCACTCATCAGTATCAGGCCCAGCGCGGTAAGCGGCGAGATGCCAAGCCCGGTTTCGTAAATGAGCCGCCGGAAGTCGGCCATCATACCCCTGCTTACCGTATCGTATGGTGGCAGCGGCCGAACCAGCATTTGCTGCCGGGCCAATCGGCGGCCGCCGAACACCAGATCGCGCATCAATAGCAGCAGAGCCGCACACACGGTGCCGCCGGCCACAAACACGACGACGGAAGCAAGAGACTGGTCGAACGGGAATTGCACGGTCGCAACCTCCGAGGTGTTTTTCTGGTGCAAAGGCTACGTTAGAAATTTCGAAAACCAGGCGAAATCAATCGAGCGGCGGAAAGTCCCATGCTGCCGCGTCGTCGGATGCGTTTGTCTCGGTGTCTGGCGGTAGCAACGGAAGGTCGTCAACAGCCGGCCGGTCTCCATTTTCCGGCGAGTTGTCGGCTGCTTCTTGTGAGCTACTAGCGTGAAGCGACGCGGTCGATTGGTGTGCCATCTCGTCGCCGCTGTTGTCTGAGGCGGGCGAGGTGGCCACATTGTCTGTAATGTTTATGGGTTGGCTCGAAGCGTCGGCGTCGGCTTCGGCTTGGCGCATCACGCGCTGGGCAAACAACGACTCCGGCAGGTCGATGCCGATTTCGTGAAATCGCGGCAGGAAAGTCGGCACTTTGCCCGTGGCCACGAAACGGCCGCGGGCGCGCCCGTCGGCACCGATGCCCTGCGGTTCGTAGCGGAATATGTCGTGCAGCTCGTAGGCTCCGTCGCGAGTGCCGACGAGTTCTGAAATACGCACGACGCGGCGTACGCCCCCTTTGAGTCGGGCCAGATGAACCACAAGCTTGATGGCTGTGGTGATGTATTGCCGCAGAATGGGAACCGGAAGTTCGAACCCCGCCATGGCCGACATCAGCTCCAACCGCACCAATGCATCGCGACTATCGTTGGCATGAATGGTGGTAAGTGAGCCTTCATGGCCCGTGTTCATCGCTTGCAGCATGTCGAGGGCCTCGGGGCCGCGCACTTCGCCGATGAGAATGCGGTCGGGTCGCATTCGCAAGGCATTGCGTACCAGATCGCGGGCCGTCACTTCTCCCGAGCCTTCCACGTTGGCCGGTCGGGTTTCGAGCCGCGCGACGTGCTTGTTGCGCAGCAGCAGTTCGGCTGAATCCTCGATCGTCACAATACGTTCGTCCGCAGGAATCGAAGCCGAAAGGGCGTTGAGCAGCGTTGTTTTTCCCGAACCCGCACCACCAGAGATGAGGAAGCTGACCCGGGCCTCAACGGCGGCGGTGAGGAAGCGTGCCATCTCGGGCAGCAGTGAGCCGCTCGAGAGCAGATCGTCGAGTCCCAGCGGGGCCGCACCGAAACGGCGGATCGAAAGCTTCGGCCCATCCAACGCCAACGGCGGCACAATGGCATTCACTCGCGATCCATCAGGAAGGCGGGCATCGACCATGGGGCTCACTTCGTCGATTCGTCGACCGAGCCGCGCTACAATTCGTTGCACGATGCGCATCAGATGATTTTCATCGGCGAAGACGATATTCGTGAGCTCGAGCCGCCCCTCGCGCTCGACGTACACCTCGTGCGGATGGTTGACCAGAATATCGGTCACCGTCGGGTCGTGCATCAATGGTTCGATCGGTCCCAGGCCGAACATTTCGTCCATCAGCTCGCGCACCATGCGATCTTTCAACGGGTGCTTTTTGAGTTTCTTATGACGTCGACACAGTTCTTGAGCTACGGCCTCGAACTCGGGCTTCAACTCTTGCGGATCGACCTGCCCCATGCGCGACAGATCGAGCGAGGCGACCATCTGTTCGTGAAGGTTGGCCTTGATCGTTTGGAACTCGAGTTCCGAGAAGTCGGTTGGTTGGGCTGCACGATCGGCGACAATCATTGGGGGTATCAACTCCTCGTGTGGGAACAACGGCACGCGATGCGAATCGTCGAGCCGGCGGTCTGAGGGCTCAGCAGTCTGAAATTCCTGAGGAATAAAATCAGCGCAGTTATGCCGGACGGGCGGTCTCAGTGCACGATTTCCAGCTTTCCAATCCACGGGTTGTAAAAGGCGTTGTTCGTGTCGAGCGACGTCAACGCGGTTGGGGTAATTATTTGATCGGGTTGCACGCGAACGGCGACATTCCCGTTGGTTTCCCGTACTTGCACGATCCTGCCGGCCGCGAAGCCAACGAGCTGTACCTGGTCGGGCGATTGCCGGCGCACGAGCGGCCAAACGCGGTTGGCGCCGATTGCGTCGCGCAGCGCCTGAACAACAACGGAAGGAATTGTCGCCGCAGCGCCCAGTACGCGGGGTGTGCCGCCCGGCGAGGTGGCTAATAGCGCGCCGCCGAGTGGTGCCAGATCGTCGGCATCGATACCCTCGGCAACATGACGGGCGATGTCGGTTGCCTGAGCCGAAGCGGGCAGACGCAACAGCCACAGCGTGGCGTCGTTGCTTTGCAGCAAAACTTCGGGAATCGCGTCGGCGCCGGACGACACGGCTCCGGTTCGCTGCGCGATGCTGAAGCGATCGTTGCCGCCCGGCACTGGTGTGGCGAATGCCTGGGCAGTCCATGAACGAGAGCTGCCGTCTTCAATGGCGGCCAAGGGCAGCATGGGAACACGGCACGACGGCGTAGGACGGAAGCCCAGCACATACTGATTCAAGCGCGCCCAGGCAATCGCACCGATGTCGGCATCGCGATTGCCCAGAAACGTGGTGAACCACAAACCGATTGGATGACGGTTGGCATCGCTGCGTGCCAGATGAACCTGGAGCGTATCGGCGCGTCCGCCGGGTTGCCGAGGCACGAAGCGTCGCCCCTGACCAGGCACGAAGTGTACGGTGCCGGGTGTTACCGCATCGGCGGGCGCGCCGCCTGTGTTGCCGACCAGAGTGATTGTTTGGCCGGCTACCGCGTTTGCTCCGGCATAGTGCCACGCGATACGTCGCGCGGCGTCGACGTCATCATCCTGACTGGCCGGCACAAGAGGACGCAACACGTCGTCGTCCATCAATTCGGCGGCGCCGGCCAATGCCGCAGCCTCGGCCGCCGCCTGTAGTTGGAGCCGCGCTTGATACAAAAGGCCCATCTCGACCACCAGCCCCAAGAACAAAATGCCCACGAGCAGCAGCACCAGCATGATGCCGGTGGCCACGCCGCGGCGATCGTTCAGATGCCGAGACGGTCGGGTTGTCGTCAGAAGGGGCATGGTTTCTTCGGGCGTGGTGAGTGTGGGCAAAGGGTTCGGCTGCCTGTGCACCGTGAAAGATTCACGATTCGTTGCGGGTGCGACCGCTGCACGTCGTCAGCAGAGGTCGTGCCGCCGCGAAAACATTCGAAAAAAGGAAGCCAAGGTTTTGGGGCAACGTCGTCGGTCCCGGCCGATTCCTAACTGCCGGCCTTGTCCGAGGTAGCTCCGTCCGTGGTGGTCGGCTGATTTGCCGGCGTGCTCGGTTCGGAGCTTACAGGGCCTGAGAAGAGCAGGCTGTCGATGCCGCCGAACTCTTCTTCAACAACCTGTTGTTGAGCAAACGTAATCGTCTGACGCGAGCCGCCACGATACACTTCGGTAACGAAGGGACGCGGCGACTGACGCAGGCCGAGCAACTGTTCGATGGTCACACGCTGCGTGGGATAACGCTCTGCGGTCTCGTTTGTCGCACGCAATGCCAGAGAAAGCTCGCCACGGCCTTCCACCACCTTCAATGCGGCGGCCTGCTCCGGAGTGACCGCCAGCGTGACACTGCTGACGTTTTCCACGCCTACGGTGCCCGGCGTGGTGATGCTGCCCAGGGCTAGCACTTCAACGCCTTCGACCAGTGTGTACGTTGCTTCTGGGATCGCATGGCCGC
>WGDQ01000851.1 GCA_015493185.1 Planctomycetaceae bacterium | reverse complement strand
GTCGGTTTGCCGGCGAGATTTCAGCCGATTTGCACGGTTGCTTTGCCCACACGGCCGCTTTGGTCGGCATGCTCTGCTAAGCGTCGATCTGTTGCCCGGCTAGCGCAGCACGCGCCATCGGTTTCGGAATAGCCACAGCATGCCGAAGAGCATCGAGCCGTTGAGCACGAGGTGTGTTGCGAACAGCCATGCCCAGCCAGCGGGGGCGTTGGCATAGTAGGCGGTGGTTTCGATGTGGAGCGGCACGTGGAAGACGGCGCTGATGGGGCTGATCGCGGCCGAGGCGGCCGTCCAGCGATCGACATGAGCGTTTGGAAAGAACGTGGCTACGAAAACCAGCGCAGCCGGCGCGCCGACGAAAAGCAGAGCCACCACGACATACGATGTCATCAGGCTGACCGAGGTTTTTTTCGAAACGACCGAGCAGCCCAGCGCGACGGTGGCCGTGGTGACGCAGGAGAGCAACACCACCGCGACGTAAATCGCCATGGAAGCCAGGTTGTTCCAATACGGTTGGACCAGCACGCACGCGAGCAACAGGGGCCAAAGCAACAGGGCCGTGAGCGCGCTGGAGACGCGCAACCCGGCCAGCAGCTTGGCCCAGAGGATTTGCCACGGCGAAAGGGTGGTGGTGAGCAGCAGCTCGAGCGTTTGCTGTTCGCGTTCGCTGGTGATGGCACCTGCCGAGAAGAGCGGCCCCACCAGAACATTGAACATCAACACGTAGCTTACGTACCACGGCGCAAGGTGAGGCGCCAGGTAAAGACAGAAAAACATCATCGGCAGCGCCAGCAGCATGCTGATTTGAATGACCACGCGCAGCATGAGCGTGCCCTGGGCGAAGACCTCGCTGCGTATTTCTTTGTCGAACACGGGATTGGCCCCGTCGGGCAGCAGGTCGTCGCGCTTGGCCGGAGCGAACAGGCGGTCGGGAAAGTGGCCGCGCTGGATCACCAACCCGACGGCGTGGCGAAGCTCTTGCGTTTCGTCGACGACGGTTCTGCCCTCGCTGCCGAGGGCCTCGGGATACATCAGCTTGCGAATCGCCAGTTCGACGAAAATGATGCAGAAGACCGCGCCGACAACCGGCAGCAGCACGCTGGTGCCGTAGAGCCGCAGGGCCCCGCTTCGTTCGGTGGCAGTCCAGAGCCAGGCGCCCACGGCGACCAGCGGACCGATGAACAGGTAAGAGACCGCCAGCGACGCCATGGTGCGATGAAAAAAGCTGCTTGCGGCGATGGCGATGAGCCCGAAAACAACCGTGGCCACCAGCAACGCGAAGTAGGCGGCCAGCACCTCGTAGAACGATACGCCGCCCAGCGGCAAGCAGAGCATCACAATGGGCAGCGAGGCGATTGCCAGCAGAACCAGATGCCCGAGCGACGCGAGCAGCTTACCCAACACGATGGCACTAGGACGCAATGGGGTAGCGACGAGCAGCTCGAGCGTTTGCCGTTCGCGCTCGCCGGCGATCGCGCCCGCGGCAAACGTTGGCGTGAGCAGGCCGGCCAGAAAAAACTGACCCAGAAAGAACATGGTGACCAGCCGCTTCGATGCCTCGGGGTTGGTCGTGTCGATGCGTTCGGCCTCGGGCCATGCCAGCAGCACGATAGCGCTGAGCAGTGCCGGATAGAAGAATAGCAGCGCCAAGGCGCGGCGCTTGCGCAAGTTGCTGATGAATTCGTATTGCAGTACGGGATTGTCTCGCAAATACATCGCGACGAAATCTTCTGGTTGGCCCGCGGCGGATCGGATTGTTGCCGTGTGTCGGCCCGATGGGGCTTAGGCGACCAGTCCTTGGGTGACCATCATGAACACGTCTTCGAGTGTCGGCTCTTTTTCGGCGAAAGAGCGCAGCGAGACGCCCGCATCGACCAGGCGCTTTAGCAAAGCGGCCACGTGTGCGTCGTCGCCGGCGATTTCCACGGTGAGCACGCCGTCGGTGGCGTCTAGATGGATCACTTCGGGGGTGTTGCGAATGATCGAAGTGGCCAACTGGAGACCATCGAGCGGATGGATGACCAGTGTGCGGTGGCTGCGGATTTGACGATAAACCTGATCGATGGGACCGTGCATCAGCAGTTTGCCCTGTTCGATGATGCCTACCGAGGTGCAGCAGTCGGCCAGTTCGGTAAGGATGTGACTCGAGATCAGAATTGTTTTGCCCATGCGGCGCAGCTCTTTGAGCAGGGCTTTCACTTCGAGCCGCGCTCGGGGATCGAGGCCGCTGGCCGGTTCGTCGAGAATAAGGACGGGCGGGTCGTGCACAAGCGTTTTGGCCAGGCAAAGACGCTGCTTCATGCCGCGCGACAGGCCGTTGACGAAATCGTTGCGTTTGTGCCCCAGGTCGAGCAAGTCCAACACGTCGTCGATCACGCGTTTGCGCCGTTGCCGCGGCACCTGATAGGCGACGGCGAAGAAATCGAGAAACTCCCAAACCCGCATGCCGTCGTACACGCCGAAGCCATCGGGCATGTAGCCCACGCTGCGGCGCACGTCGATGGGCTGGCGGGTGACGCTGAAGCCGTTGACGTGGGCATCGCCGGCATCGGCCCGCAGCAGCGTGGCCAGGAAACGAATCGTGGTGCTCTTACCGGCTCCGTTGGGCCCGATGAACCCGAACATCTCGCCCCGGTCGATTTTCAGATTCAAGTCTTCGACGGCGGTCACGTCGCCGTATCGTTTCGTAAAGTGAATCACTTCGATCATGGCAGCTTTGTTGGAACGCGAGGCGGTTGGCCGTAGTGAGAGTGAGCCGTTGAATGCATGATGCCCGGGCCGAGGCACTCATTGTATTGCAATATGGCCGCAGTCGCAGTGGACCGAAGAGCAAGGTTGCCAGCGAGAGACCCGCCGCCGATTGGCTCCGTTCGAATGCGTCGGTTCGATGAG
>WGDQ01000850.1 GCA_015493185.1 Planctomycetaceae bacterium | reverse complement strand
TTCCCCGGCAGGCGATCGAGATTGGTGATGTGATGGGGTGGTGTGATGAAACGTGGAGGGCAACGGAATGCGGCGCGGGCCGACGGAGGATTCGTTTCAGCGGCCGAAGGGATCATCGTCTTCGGCGGGCGGCTCGTCGTCGGCTACGGGCTTGGCATTGGCTTCGCCTGCTGCGCCGACTGCCGGGGCGGCGTTGTTCCGGTTTGCGGCGTCGTCCGATTTGCCAGATGCGGCGGCGGGCATTGCGGTGGGCACGGGGGTTTCGAGCGCCGGCTCGTGCAGGCACATGAGCATACCCCGACGTGTGCCCAGCAGAATGCGGTCGTTCAGCGGGTTGGTGTACCACCAGTTGATGCCCGGGGCAGCGAGCGTGGAAATGGTGGTGCCGTTTTCGGGGTTGATGATAATCAAGTGGCCCAGGCCGTCGGTGGTGTAAAGCCGCGTGGGGCTGGCGGCCAACACCTGCTTGATGCGGGGAGCCGACCACTGCTCGCGTCCCCAATCTGTCGAGAGCTGATAGATGCCGCCGCGGAGGATCGTGAGGTAGACGCTGTTGTGGGCGATGAAGGGGGCCTGCACGTGGAGCCCGTCGCTGGTGAAACGCCAACGAGGCCGGCCCGAGGTTTCGTCGAGCGCGTAGACGTATTGCTTTTTAGCGGCCACGATGAAGCGGCCTTTCCAATAAGCGAGCGGCGCGAGAATGGGTTGCTCAGCGTCGAAGCGGAAGCGCAGTTCGTTCGATCCCAGAGTGAAGCCGTAGGCGTAGCCCTTGAGCGTTCCCCAGCCGATCGAGTGGTCGTTGGCCGTGGGCGGAACGGCGACCGCCCCGTCGGAAGAGAGCATGGTGGCCGAGCGCACGTCGTGGGGATCGAAGTCGAGCGCGAAAGCGGCCACGCCGCCGGTGACCAGTGGAACGTAAACCCAGGGATCGCCGATCGTCGGCGAGGCGCCCGCGGCACGGGGTAGCTCTTCGCTCCAGGCGAGCTCGCCCGTGGTGCGTTTGAACATGTAGAGTGTGGAACCGTTGACGACGGCCACAAGCCGATCGCCGAAACGCGGCACGACCTGCCGGCTCACGGCCGGTCCGGCGCTGGGGTAGTCGCGATTGCCCACCGGCTGACTCCACATGCTGCGGCCGCTTTGCAGGTCGATTGCCTCGAGTTGGCTGCGGCGACTCAATAGAAAGACGTAGCCCTGATCGACCGGTTCCGCCGGTGCCGCGGTTTCCTGATCGCCAGGTTTTTCGGCCGGCTTGATGTTCAGGGCCGCGTTGATTTCTTCATCTGAGCTAGCGGACTCGTCGGGTGGTGGCACGAAGGGACTGTCGACTGTGGCGCCGGCAAGCTCGTCGCGCGATGGATCGATTTGCACCCAAGTAACCCAGGCCCGCCGAAGACCGTGGTGCAAGGCCTGCTGCGCCGAGATCATGCGGCGCGGAAGATGCTCGGCCTGAGCGCCAGCGGAAGGGAAGACGGCGGCCGCCAAGAAAAAGCACAAAGCGCCAAACAAGCGAGAATGCCGTCGGGTGGAGCGTGCGTTGGTTTGGGACATCGGCAAGATCGGTTCGCCTTGTTCGGGGTGAAGATGCGTGACCAGGCGGTTTTTCTAACCTGAACGGGGGCCGCCGGCGAGCGGTGAACGACAACGAGCCCGTCGACGCCTGGCGGCGGGGTTGTGGTTCCGGCCGTCGTGACGGGGCCGTTTGGGCCGTGCGGCCGCGAGTGATGGCTTGTCTTTCATCATAGTCAGCCGCAGACCGCAGGGCCGAATCGGGATGCCGAAAAAAAGCGAAAAGCCGTATCGAGGGGCTCGCCGGGCGGCCGTTTTTCTCCGGTTTTCCGCACGATCGGACCGTGTTTCATTGCTGGCCAACGGCGAGATCGAGCAGGGAAGCCGCCGGCGAGGAGCGGGAAGAGACAGAAGGTGATGAGAGCAAGGTGGTCGAACCGGCGGATACGGGAACGGGTGGCAGTGAACATTCACGGCAACAGGCAGCAGTGAACATTGGGGGAGCAGTGCGGCGAGTTGCGCGCGTCGATTGACCGGTGTGGGCCGGCGGGGGTGCGTCGAGCGGGCTGATCGGGGCCGATTCACGAGCGCCGCAGAAACCGCGTTGTAGGCACTAACGTTTGTAGCTGCTTTGTGTTGCGTCGATTGTTGAAAGGCCAGGCGTCTAGACCTGCACGAAGACGACCTTTAACATGACGGCTCGTAACGAGCAGCGCGACGTGAGCGTGCTGTTTCTTTAGTAAGCGGTGGTCGATGACGGTGGTTCGAGTTTACGGCGGTTTGTAGAACCGATCGGCTCTCGCGAAAGCACTGGACGGAAACGGTTCATGGGTCCGACACGACTCGATCAAGACGATCAGCGCCGCATCGAGCAGGTTCTCGGCTACCTGAACTTTTCGTCGGGTGCGCCGGATCCGGGATTTCAGCAGAACCTGAACCACCTGTTCGGGCGGATCGAGTCGGGAGTGCTCGCCGCCGGCCCGATGGGCGAGGAACCCAAGGGCGACGCGGAAGGGGCCACCACCGCGTCGCGGCTGGCCGCGCTACTGCACGAGCAACTTGGCGAACTACAGCGGACAAAGCCGGCCTTTGCCGATACGACGCAGGCCGAGGCGGTGTTGCGGGCCGTGTTCGATTGGGTGTTGCCCGCCTATCGCAGCTTTCATCGCGATTTGCTTTTTCATCAGAGCGAGAAGTCGCTTTGGCAGCCGTTTTTTCTGGTTCGCGTTTGCGAAGTGGTTTTGGCGCTGCTGTCCGAATCGGCAGAAGTGCTCGACGACGCCGATGGTTTGTCGCGCGAGGCGGTGCGGCGACTGAACGATTTCATTGGCTACCGGCCGGTGGCGGTGCTGGAGACAGAGCAGAAGATCGAGCCCTACGCGCACGAATGGGTGCGACCCATCCCGATTTATATTCGCCGGGCGGGCGTGGCGGTGGGCAAGTACCACGACCTTGTCGAGCGGACGCTGGAGATTTTGCGCGAGACCGATGCCGATTTGCTCGAAGAGGCATGGTTCGACCTTGATTTGCTCGACGAGCTGGCCATTGATCCGCGGGCTTATGATTTCGATCATCCGGCCAACGGACGCCCCAATTACGTATTTGGCCAGTGGGATCCGCACCATCTGGACAATCAGGGCCGTTTTCGCCGCTTTGTGGTGCGGCAGATCACCATCGACGCGCTGGTGGACTACGGCGAACAGTGCGAACCTTCGCAGCGCGACGAGGCGGTGTTCGAGGCGGCGGTGGTGCTGGCCGGCGTGATGCTGATGGCCTCGGGCATTACCGGCCGATCGCCCGAAACGCACGATTCGTCGGTGTCGCTGCGAACGCTGGTGCGGCACATTGCGGCGTATCGCGATGTGTTTTACGAGCGCTGGCTGCGGCGATTGGATGGGCCGATGGGCGAGCGGCTGCGCCGCGAAGCGAAAACGCTCAAGCAGCCGTTGGCCCGCGTACGGGGCTTTTTGAACCAGGCGCTGGCGCGGCGTCGGGCGGCGCAGATGGAGCACGTGGCCTTGGCCCGACTGTTTGCGCGGATGGGCTATCCGGATGCAGCGCGGCGGCAAGCCGTGGTGGTGCCGGCGGCTTCGGCGCGGATGGGCTGCGAGATTGATTGCCGGCTGACGACGGCCTGCCATCGCACGGATCGCGGCGAGCTGGAGCAAGCGGCCGAGGAGCTGCGCGCTGTGGAAGACTGGCTGCACCGTGCCATCGAGTGCGGGGCCATTGTCGACCCGTGGAACATCCTTGGCTTCCAGGGCAATTTCAGTTTATTTCACGCGCTGGAAGACAGCGTGCCCGATCATCGGATTCCGGATTTGATCGAGCGGATGGATCGCATTTTCAGCGCGCTGGGGCGCTTGGGCGGCGAAGCGGCCGCGGCGGGCAACGAGGCCCTGCGCCACTCGGTTTTCGAACAGTTTGAAAACCTTGCCCAGTGGTGGGACCAGTTTGCCTCGACCGAGGTGGATTCGTTGCCCAAGGTGTCGGGGCAGGAGAGTTACGAGTCGGCGGTGCGCGTGGCTGACGCGCTCACTCAGTGGCAGCAAGCCGGCAGTGCGGCGGGCGACATCGCCTTTTGGCGCGATCAGGTCGAGCGGTTTCAATCGGCACGGGCTTATGCGCCGGTGGTGGATGCCCTGTTGAACCAAGGCGACCAGGTGGCGTCGATGGCCCTGCTGATGCAGTGGCTCAGCCAGGCCGACGAGGCGGGGCTGGATGCCGGCGAGACGTCGTTCCACGTGTTGGCGGTTCGCTGGCTGCGAGAGACCAATCCGCGATCGGCCGACGACGATCAGTGGCGGCTGATTTGCCGGTTCTTCGATCTGTTTGAAGCCAACGTGGGCGAGTACTGGCACGTGCCCGAGTTTCTTTTTGCCCGCGATGCCAATGGCCCCGCGATCGAAGCGCCCGAGGAAGGCATCGCGGATAGCGTAGGTGTGGAGGACGACGAAGACTCGGGGCTATTCGGCGCGGCCTACGAGAACATGGTGTATATGGACAGTGCGGCCGATGGCCACGAGGGCGAACTGCTTGAAGGGGGCGGCGATGGCACGGTGTTCGAATTGGATCAGGAGGCGCGTCGTTTGAACGATCGGCTGGCCCTGCTGGCGGCCGTGGCCACGCTGTGGAAGCTGGCCAGCCGCAAGGCAGCGGTGATGCCCGCCTCGAAAGATGCGGCCGTGGCCCGACAACGAGACGAAACGCTGGGCGGGTGGCTGGCGCAGGCGCAGGTGAACAAGCGGCAACTGTTGCGACTGCTGAAGGACGTGAGCACGTACCGCATCACGCCGCCCCGCGGCACGCACGCCTCGATGGTGGAATACGATCGTCGGCGGCGGATCCAACAGATGTTGTTGGAACGAACGATTGCGGCCTACGTGGAAACGTCGGTGGCGGAGCGGACGATTCTGGGTGCGATGAACCGGCCCGAGGAGGCCAATGCCCAGTTGCCCGAGTGGGCCGTGCTGACGGTCGAGGGACTGCGGTGCGCCTTTGCTCACGACGTGCAGGGCGTTCGCCGGCGATTGCCGCGGCTGAGAGAAGCGCTGCGCGAACAGCCGTTGTTGTATATTCCGCTCAGCCACCGTGGCGATCCGCTCAAGGTGGCGCAGGCGTTGGATATTCAGCGGGTGCTGGCTGACTTGTTGCGGGGTTTGCCCCGGCTGGGGTTGCTGCACGAAACGTGTGAGATCGTCGATACCGTGCAGGCCATGGAGATCGAGCATCCGGTGGGCCCCGGCGCGGTGACGCAGTTCGACCGGCTTTTTCAGGCCGGTTATCAGGCGATGGTGGAAAGCCTGGTGCGGGCCGCCGAGGCGTGGGAAGCCCGACCGCGCCGCCGCCCGCCGCGAACATCGATCGATGCCACGTTGGTCGACTGGATCGAGTCGCTGACGGCGATGTTGCTCAACCGTTGGTTGCACCACAGCCGGCTGCTGCGGCTTTCGGTGCTGGAGCCGCTGACAGATCCGCGTCGCTGGCGACGCGTGAAGCGGTTCATTCGTCGTTATGGGCACGATTTGTTCACTCAGGCGTTTTTCAATCCGGGCAGCTTGCGGGCGATCCTCGATTCGGGTGTGGCGGCCTATTTGCAACAGCTCGACGAGTGTACGCGGGGCGACGAGCGGCCGCGGCTGCTGGATGAATTGGGCAGTCGGATTTCGCTCGACGAAGCGGTGGAGCACTTGCGGTTGATTATCGAGGCGGTGATTGAGAACTACGAGTGCTACCGCGACTACAACGCCACAACGACGCAGAGCGATCGGGGCGAGATGCTCTACGTGCTGCTCGACTTTTTGCGGCTCAAGGTGGGCTACGAACGGCTGGCGTGGAACCTGCGGCCGGTGATGCTGGCCCATGAGGTGCTGGTGCGCCGCAAGCGCGACGAAGCGGCCGAGCTTTGGCGGCGGGTGATTGCCGAAAGAACGGCCGAGATGGCCGATCACTATTTGGCCAAATACGCCAAGCTGGTTGAGCAGAGCGGCATGCGGTTGCCAACCGTGGGCGACCTGCTGGCCGAGCGGTTTGTGAGGCCGCTGGCGCTGGACCGGATTCGATCGCTGATCGAACCGGCCATTGAAGAGGCCCGACGCGGCGAACCGCCCAAGAGCTTCGAGCTGCTCGAACAGGAGTTGGACGAGTTTACCCGCACGCCGACCGGGTCGGGGCTCGATCTGCCCGACTGGCTCGAGGTGCTGGAAAGCGAAGTCGATCAGGCGCAGGGGCCGCGTCGCTTGCGGGTGCAATCGGCTCGCGTATCGACGGCGCTGGAGTGGACGCCGATTTCGCCCAAAGAGGTGCGCCGCCAGATCGAAAGAATCCGGCAGATGGAAGAAGAGGACGAGGCCTGAACGTTCGCCTCGATCAGCCCACCCCCCTTTTTTCTGCGGTCATCGAAAACCCGACGGCACGTCGGGCGGACCAAAACGTGGCCGCTCAAGCTGGAGGTGACTGGCTGCCATCGGGGGAAGGCACAGCCAGAAAAAAACGTCGAAAAACCGCGACGGCGGCCCTCTTTCAGGGGCGATGTGCCCGGCGTAGACTGGAACCGCGCGTCTGTGGGGCGTGCGAACGCTTCGAAAGGTCGAGGCGAGGGGGGCCGGTTTCACTGGTTGTGCCGTGCCGCCTTGGCTCGGTGGTCCCTGGCCAGAGGAGAGGGCTCGGCTGGGCGCGAAGCGTGCCGGCAACGCGGACGAGTTGAAACGGCGTTTGGCCGGCAAGGGGCCGGAGCGTCTGCCAGCCGCGAGCTCGGCCGATATGTTCGGTAGAGCGC
>WGDQ01000849.1 GCA_015493185.1 Planctomycetaceae bacterium | reverse complement strand
CTGATCGGTTAGCAGGGTGAGTTTTCCGTGGGTCGATAGGCGATAAACACCGCAGAAGTCGAGTTCGCGGCGCGGGTCGTCGTAGCGTTTGGGCAAGCCATAGGGCGGGTCGGTGAAGTAGAGATCGCCATTGGATTTGAACACGCCGTCGTTGGGGCTGTTGAGCCGCTTGCCGCGGTAGTTGTCTGCCAGCGTGCGTTTGCCGCCCCCGGGTTCAAGGCGTGAAACCCGCCGGTCGCCATGCTCGCAAAACACGAGCCTTCCTTCCGGATCGAGCAACAGGCCGTTGCTGCCGGGCTCGGCGCCGTAGCTGGCCACACCGGTGTAGCCCGAGGGTTTCATGAACAAAGAGACGCCCTCGCCGCGTTTCCACTTCATGACCGAATTGCGAGGGATGTCGGAAAAGAGCAGGTAACCGCCGTCGCGGACCCAAACGGGCCCTTCGCTCCACTCGAAGCCGCAGGCCAAGACCTCGATTTTGGCATCGGCCGGCACAAGACGATCGAAGCGCGCATCGTGACGGATGATGCGTCCGAGTACGGGATAGTTTTCGTTCGTGGCGTCTTGTGCGAACGCGGCGCAAAGGCAGGGGCCAGACACGACGAGGGACAAGAACGATAGCCAGCCGATAAGGGACCGGTTTGATAGAGAGCGGTTGCGAATCATGGGAAGTGGCTCCAAAGCGAGTGTCGATGAGAGCGTTGGTTGGTTTGGTGAGAACGAAAGTTGGTAAGAACGATTCAAGTTGTCGGACTTGACGTTTGGGGAGCGATGCAAATACGAGATACGATACGACCGGGTACAATACGAACCGATGCGATGCAGCCCCGTACGATGCTGCGGGGATGTTTCGCATGTGGTGTCGGGAGTGGTTTGCGTGTGGCGATGGCAGCGGTGTTTCGTGGTTGCTGAGTCGTGTACGCCGGGGGAGTGCAAAACCCCGACGCGTCGCCCCGTGGTTTGTCATCGTAATCGGTGAGGCGTCGCGGGCAAGCATTTCGCGCCGATCGGCCCGGCGGGGGAGATCTCGGGAACCGGCGAAGTGGTTTGTGGAGCTCCCGCCAAAGCCTTCGTGGCTCGGGCGCCTTGGAGCGTGCGGTCTTGAACGGGTGTGACCGCCTTGTTGGATGAAGAACGATCGCACGGCTTCCACTGCCCGAACCCATGAGCGGCAAGGGTGGCGCCGGCGATTCTTCTGGGGCATGTCTCAATGAATTCTTTGATTTTCTGGCAATGGAGAAGCTCGCATGACATCGAAACCAACCGTGGCGATTATCGGCGCGAGTGCCGATCGATCGAAGTACGGCAACAAATCGGTTCGCGCCCATTTGGCTGCCGGTTATGAGGTGTTTCCCGTCAATCCGAAAGCCGAGCAAATCGAGGGGCTGAAAGTTTATCGGCGCGTGGAAGATATTCCCGTGGCACTGGATCGCGTGAGCATGTATGTGCCGCCGCAGGTAGGACGGACGTTGCTGGAAGAAATCGCCCGAAAGGGATGCGGCGAGGTTTACTTCAACCCCGGCAGCGACGATCCGGAGCTGGTCGAAGCAGCGCAGCAATTGGGGCTGAAAGCGGTGCCCCGTTGCAGCATTGTGGCGTTGGGAATGTCGCCGCGAGATTTTCCCGACGCATGAGGCACCGGTGCCCCAAGGCGTGAGGGGAAAGCCTTCTTGCGGAAGTTGGTTGAAGAACGGTTCGTTGAAAAAGTGCTTCGTAGGCGGGCCGGGGTAAACCGTTCATCTCAACACGACCCGTCGCGGGTGTGTTCGAAGATGCGCATACGTTGGTGCCGAGCAACCCAGAGCTGACAGCCCTCGGCCACTTACCACCGGAAAAAGAGTCTTTCGGCAACTCGACGGGCGAACGAAGGACACGTGCTGAAACGCGCGTGGTGAAACGCGCGCGGTGAAAAACAGGCGATCAGGCGGCAGCTTGATCGACGCGCAAGGGGCGATGGCGGCGCCAGCCGAACCAACCATCAGTAAGCGTGCTGAGAGCGACCCGATCTTCCAGATTGGGCCGGAACACGGTGAGCAGCAGCAGTGGCAAATACCAGGCGATGAAGAGCCCCCCTTGAGGAACGACCCAGAACTGCGCGGCGATCATCACGGCTGCCGAGCAAGAGAGCAGCGTGCCGAGATTCTTTTGCGGCGGCCAGAGTGCCAGTCCGGCGCTTAGCGACACGAAGGCGACCATGACGGGAATGCGGTAAACCGGAATGGCATAGTGCCAGAAGCTGTTGGCAATATCTTCTTCTTGCAGGGCGGGGAAACCGGCCATTTCGCGAACCTGTGCCAGAAACGCATCGAAATCGCTTGCTGTGAGTGCCAGCGTGGCGACCAGAAGCGAAGCCATGCACAGCGCGCCGGCGAGGAAGCGAATGCGACCGCGGCGCCAATAAAAGGCGGTCCAAAGCGGCAGCAGAAACAGCGCGCAGTAGACAACCCCCGAGGCTAGCCCGATCAACAACCCGGCGATCAACGGCCGGCGGTAGGCCGCCACGGCCCAAACCAGCACGGCGGCGGGCAGCACATGATCGACGCGGCTGACCATGATGGCCGTGTAAGGCAGCAGCAGATAGAGGGCGGCGGTGGCAATGCCCGTGCGGAGGCTGCCGAAGTGCCGGTAGCCAATGAGCACCATGCCCACCACCACGGCCAGGTGCGAAAGAATGGCCATTGTGCGGGCCGTGGCCACAAGGGTCATTTGCTCTTGTTCTTCTTGAGGCAATTGGGGATCGAGATCGATCAGCCATTGGTTGGGTAGCGTGGCGATGAGGTAGAGGATCGGGTAACCGGGGCCGTGACGCCCCAGATAGCTTTCGCCGGGAGGGGCTTCTTCTCGCTGAAGCAGGCGATGGGCCCATCGCGGGCCTTGCAGGTCGGTTTCGGCCGGGGGCCGATCGAGCACGTTGGTCATGAGAAAAAGCAGCAACGAAACGGTCATGAAGATCAGCCCGCCCGTGGACAGATTGGGTTCGAGCAACGGACGACGGATCATCAGCGGGTCGGTGAGCATGCGCAGCAGCAGAAAGCCGCTGACGGCAAACAGCCACACGTAGCCGCGCAGCACAAGCTCGCCACCCAACGAGATGAGCAAGATGCCGGGTGCCAACGCGATAAGGGCCAGCAGGTCGAGATTACGAACGCTCCAGAGCCGGCCGAAACGAAAGTAGATGGCGATCGTCATCAACGACGAGAGATAAATCCACGTCGTTGCATTGAGTTCGTATTCGTAAAGAAAACGACCCATGGATCGCCCATTGACCTTGTTTGGCTGTGGAGCGGAATCAGCTACCCGGTGGAAGCGGCGATTCTTGCTGTTCGAGGGTTGTCAGAGCCCGTCTTGCTGTGCGGCGATGGCGCGGATCGAGGTAATGGCCGCGATGATAGAAGGCCACCGCGACGCTGACGGTGGCGATCTGATGTCTTCGGCGCCGCGACGAAACGCTGCCTATCCCGGTGCTTGCGGACACGTGTGCAGGGACAACATGCAGAATACGTGCTGCCGGTTGATTTGCAATAGAGAAGCAAGCGGCCGAGACGGTAGCGGCCACGCGATGGGGCCGACTTTGCCGGTCGCGTGAAGCGGGCGAAATGTCGCTTTGTCGAATGGTTCGAAATGCGACCGCTGAGCTTGTGGGCGAAGGTGGGCTTTTCGCACGTTGAAACGCACACGCGCCATGCGGCGAGGGGTGCAAAAAATCGACTTGAAATTAGACCACCTCTTGCCCTAGCATGCCGGAGCAACGTGCGAGGTATCTGTCGGGGCCTGAGCGATTCAGGTATTTGAAAGAGCCCGCTGCCGGTGCTGATCGGTGGCGGGCTCTTTTTGCGCGCTGCGAATGACGCTCGGCGCAAGATCGAACCGTGCCCCGGCTCGCGCGGTCGAACCTGTCTTTCCGAGGCCGTGGGCGACGATTGGAACGCAACGGCCCACAGCCCGCGAGCACCAAGCCACGAGCACTGAGCATCAGGCGGAAAGCGACAACCGCTGGTCGAAAAGTGGCCACCGGCGCGGGCAAGCGACAAACCAGGGTCAGGCAGCGAGAAACCAACGAGCGAGAGGATATGAGCGACAAGTGACGGGCGGCAATCGACAGGCGGGAAGCGACGAGCGGGAAGCGATGGGTGAAAAGCAACGGGCAACAGATGAACGAACCGCAGACCGGGCGACGAACAACGCCCGGGCATGGCGAACAACGCGTGAAGCGTGACGAGCGACGCACGGCGTGTGTCGGCGAACAAGGGACGAGCGCGTGCCGCTGCGGCTGCGGATCGGGCGGACCGGCGTCGTGAGATGGCATGCAAGTGACGTGGGCGTGAGGTGTTGTGACTGATATTCCGCTACCCGATGTGGGCAACCTGACGGCGACCGCCATTCTTGGCTGGTATGCCTGGCACACCGCATCGAAGACGATTCCTGGTTTGTTGACCAGCTTTCGCGAGGAGATGGCAGCGCATCGCGAGGAGTTGCGAGCCAATGCCGAGGCGTTTCGTAACGAAATGACTGCCGAACGCGAACGACGATACGCAGACAGCATGGCGATTGTGCGGGCGTTGGATCGGCTTTCGAACCGTTTGGCGTTGCTGCCTGAGTCGGCGTCGCTGATGGATGCGCCAGCGGGTGAAAAACCGTTGCGGCCCGAGGGCAGATCGGCGCGATGAGCAGCGATGCTTGCGCACAGGGGAAAAGCGGCCAGCGAGATTCGGCATTGGCGGGCGTACTCGCAGGCGCCAAGGCGTACCGGGCTGCGGCATTGTGGACGATGCCGTTTTATTCACCTGAACGAACTTGAGGGAGATGCGTTGCAGATGCAGACCGAAGCAATGGGCGACGTGAGTTGGCAGCGGCTGGCACCGTTGCGCGAACTGTTGCGATTGTGGCTCCAGTTGCGGGAAATCGATGAGCCGCTGACCACGCTTGAGGGGTTGCGGCAAACGTTGCGGCTGATTGCCCGATTGGCCGAGCTTGTGGGGGTCGACAGCGCGTTGGTCGATCGGTTGTTGGCCGCGGTGGACGACGATGCGGTGTTGCGCATTGTGCTGGCGATTGTGCAATACGCCACGGGGTTGATCGAGGCCCGCGGTGCCGAGCAGGGAAGCCTGCGGATGACGCTGCTGGAAGATGGCCACGAAGTGCGGGTAGAGCCGCAATCGCTGATCGAATGGTTGCCGCTGGTGTTGGGGTTGCTCAATTTGCTGCGGCAACTACGCCGTGCGGATGAGGGGCTGGTTTCTATTTAAGGCGCCCGATGTCCCTGAGCGGCAAACAGAAGGAGATAGGGAACGATGGTATTCGCTCGTATCGGGAACGGCGACGTCGTGTATCGCCTGCCGCCGTTTCGCGTGCGGCATCGCGTGGGTGCGCTGGCGGAAACGATCGACTGGAGCTTGCGTGCCACGGGCATACCGCAACTGTGGATGCGGACCCGCGGGCGGGGTGTTCGCCTGGCCGTGTTGGACACGGGCATTGATCGGCGGCACAGCGATTTGCGCGACGCCGTGGTTGCCACGCGCGATTTCACGCGATCGTGGGTTGGTGCCGACGACCGGCAAGGGCATGGCACCCATGTGGCAGGCACGATTGCCGCCCGAGAGAACCGTCGTGGCGTGATCGGGGTGGCGCCGCAATGCGAACTGATTGTGGGCAAGGTGCTCGACGATAGCGGCAGCGGCAGCGATCGTGCCGTGGCGGCAGGTATTGCCTGGGCGGTGGATGCGGGAGCGGAAGTGATTTCCATGTCGTTGGGCAGCCCGCAGCCGAGCCGGCGGATTGGCGACGCGATAGAGCGCGCGGCAGCGGCGGGCGTGTTGGTGATTTGCGCGGCGGGCAACGACGGCCGACCCGATTCGGTGAACTATCCGGCCCGACGGCGCGCAACCATTGCCGTGGCGGCGACCAACCGGCGGGGCGAGGCGGCCGAATTCTCCAGCCGCGGTAAGCAGATCGACATCGCGGCACCTGGCGTCGACATTTTGTCGACCTGGCCCGGCGGACGCTACGCACGGTTGAGCGGCACGAGCATGGCCACACCGTTTGTGGCCGGCGTGGTGGCACTATTGCTGGCTGCCGAAAAACAGCAAGGCCGCAACCGGCAGCCGCGCACGGTCGACTGGCTGCGCGAACTGCTGGCACGCACGGCAACCGATGCGGGCCGCGTTGGAAAGGACCCGGTGTATGGCTGGGGGTTGATCCACCCCAAAGCCATGCTGCCGACACGGCCGAACGAGGCGGACACGTCGGCGGGCGAGTTGCCGACGCTGCGCATCGATGTGACGGCCAACGGCGCACCGGCGGTGCTTGTGCTCGAACATCGACCGGCATGACTCGAGGCGATTGCCAAGGCACGAAGCCGGGCATCGCACCACGTGGGTTCGATACGGGGGCGCCGGTTGCCCGGTATTCACGTTTCTCATGAAAAGGGTGTTGTTTTTGGAATCGTGTTGATTGCAGCATCTTTCGTGTTGATCGCGAGTTGTGCCACGACACCCGCTGCAATGTTGCGGGCGGCGGTGGACGACGTGCAGTTGCGGGTTGCGCTGCAACAACGAGCCACGACGCGTTATGTGGCGCTTTATCCGTTGCCGGAGTCTAGCTGGGACGAGGCGCGGGCCGTGGTTTCGTTTGTGGTCAACTCGGTCAGTCGTTCGGCGCAGATCGTCAGGCCGCGGGTCGTGCCTGGCAGCGGCGGTGGCCTGCTGCGTTTGGACATCGAACGGCTTGCGCCCGATGCGGCGGAAGCTCGCCGGTGGTTGAACGTTTGGGAACGGATGGTGGCCGACGATCCGTATTTTCATTTGAAAACCGAGGTGCTGGATCCGGCGAACGGACGGCGTCGGGTGGTGCTGACCGACGGGGGCTGGGTTGATTTGGCAATGGCCGCTCGTTTGCGGCATTGGACCGGAAGCCGGGGGGCGGTGGTGCGGGCCGACTGGTTTGTGGCGCAGGCCACGGTGCCACCGCTTTACTACGAATTTGCCGGCGTGCCGAAGCGAAAGGCTGATTGGCTCGAGCAGTTGGGCGTGGACGCGGTTGCCATCAAGCGGTTGGGAGCCAACCGCGGTGCGAATCTGTTTCGCAGCGGTGTGACCGACAAGCCGCGCCGCCTGTCGCGGTGGAACAGCCTGCTGGGGGCGATTTGGAACACGTACGACACAGCGGGAGGCGACGCAACGAAAGACGTGTTTCGCAATCCCACGTTCACGGTGCGGTTCGACGCCGGCGAACACATTGCCACCCGAGCCAATGGACTGCTGGAGTACGCGCTATTCGATTCGAAAGGGATTCGGCAAGATGCGGTGCCACCGGAAATCGCGATTGACGATACGGTGAGCCCGCCCGTGCCGCTGGTGCCCATGCTTTCGTGCGTGCGATGCCACGGCGTGGGAGACGAAGACGGTTTGCGATCGTTTACCGACGATCAGTCGCGGTTGCTGGCCTCGGGACGTGTGGCACTGTTGGTCGACGATCGGCAACGGCTGACCGCTTTAGAGCTGTTTTACGGTCGACAAGCCCGACTGCAACGCGAGCTGGAACGAGACCGTGACGATTACCGACATGCCGTTGGGGCGGCCACGGGCGGAATGTCGCCATCGGACGTGGCGCGCGAACTGGCCGCCATGTACGAAACCTATGTGGTCGGCGGCGTGAAGCCGGCGCAAGCGGCCCGCGAGTTGGGGCTTTCGGTTGCGCAGTTTCGCCGTGCGATGTCTGGGTCGGTCGATCCGATCGTGCTGGCATTGGTCGAGGGTTTGAGCGTGCAGCGCGATCAGTGGGAGGCGAGCTTTGCGGAAGCCGCCCTGCGGGCTGCGGCCGCGGAAGCCGAGAAAGACGAGCATCCATAATCGGCTGAGCAGGCACACCGGCGGGCAGGGCCAAAAGTGCTCGGATGAGTGAGAGGCCGCGCCTGCTGAGATAAACGGTAGATGGCGTATGGCGTGGGACATCGAAACGTGCCACGTGGGAAAGTGAAACGAAGGAGGCGTGATTGTGCGAGACGTGTTGGATTGGCTTGCCGGACGGCGCTGGTTGCTCTTGGGCGTTGTCGTTGTTGCGGCGATGTTGTGGTCGGGAGCCGTTTATGGG
>WGDQ01000848.1 GCA_015493185.1 Planctomycetaceae bacterium | reverse complement strand
GTGATTCGAGGGCGAATCGGGAGCGACTGGCCATGTGGTGCCCGCGGCGGCGTTGGAGAAGGTGGCTTCAGAATCCAATTCCGGCTTCGATCGCCAGCGAGCCGGCCGTCCCGTCGTTGGTCTGCGTCGACCAGTCCAATCCGATGAGGATTCGCCTGCTTCGCCCTCTTTGATAGGAGTCGCCTGCTCACAATCTCCGGCTTGGAAGCGGTTTTGAAGGCACCTTCTGAGGTTTCCCGACCCGCTTTACGACGGGCGGCGGAATTTGCGAAGGCGAATGACCGTGGCCCGGCGACCCCGACCGATGCGGATGCGGTCCCAGGCAACGGACAGGGGAAGGCTGCCGGCGGCAAACTCGCGAATGTATCGCCCGCGAGTGGTGGCCGGCGTGTTGGCCGGCGGATTGCGCATGGCCCGTTCGATCTCGGCTTCTGAGACCAGTTGCGACATCTGCCCCGTGGTTTGCAAGCGGCGGTAGTAGCCCTGGGGCGAAAGCTCGTGGTAGCGAAGGTCGATCTTTTTCTTCTCGGCGAAACGGTCGGTTTGGGCCTGTTGGATAAGCCACTGCTTGGTGACCCAATCGATACGGCCGATGAGCTGCGAGGTGTTTTGGGCTGCAATCGCATCGAGCACGTCGCGCCAGCGGCGCAGCACCTCGAGTGCCTCGGGGGCGGGCTGCGGCTGGCTTAGCACGTATTGCCGGCAGCGGGCCAGATAGTGCTGCTGAAGATCGAGCGCGGTGGCGGCCTGGCCACGGATCGATGCCACGGGAGTGCGCAACGAAGGATCGGCGCAAACGCGGCGCAAGGCGTCGAGCGGGCGATATTTCAAGCGGGGCGTTGGGCCGATGACGCCGGCCTCGATGGCGTCGATGACGAGCAGCGTGGTGCCGAGGCGCAGGTACTCGGCTTCGTCGGCCATGTTCGAGTCGCCCAAGGAGATTTGCAGCCGCTGCCTTGCGCTGAATAGCTGCGCCACGCTGGTGGTGGACCAGGGCCAGAAGGCGATGAGGGCCTTCAAAAAGTGGCCGATGCTGAACAAGGGGCGATCGGCGATGTAGCCGCTGTAACCGAGCAGGCAGTTGAGCCCAGGGGCTTTGTCGGCCAGGTGGAAGCGGCCCTGAGCATCGACCATGCCCGCCCCCGAGACCACGGCGCGGCTGATGAGAAACGGCAACAGTTGTTGCCGCAGCGACCGGTGCGCAAAGCAACGGGCCAGCGCATATACGGCCATGGCCAGCGGGAAGGTGACGACGATTACCGCGGCCAGGAAGGCGTTTTCGACCCAATCGGGTAAGATCGGTTCGCCCTCGGCGGCGCTTTGGAGCAAGCCTTCGCCGAAGAGCCGCCGCAGGAAAGCCCGCCGGCGCGAGGGCACAAGAAAAGGGTGTACCACGGCGTACAACACCGCGGCCGCGAACAGATAGGTGAACAATGCCACCACGGCCAATAGCAGGCCGAGCCAAGAGAGCACCACGAGCGGCCAGAGCAGCAGCACGCCCGTTCGCCAGGCGAAAATCGCGGCGCGGCCGCCCAGCAGCGCCTGATAATTTTCTTGGGCGCCGTAGATGTTGCCGCGGCTATCGCGGTCGTTTTTTACGAGCGTCAGCTCGCCGGGAAGTCGTGCGCTGGCAGCCGCTTCGGCCAAAAGGCGGTCTTGGGCACGCTGGTAACAAAGGGCCTGCCGCGGACCGCGACACTCGGGCGTGGCGCCCTCGATCAAGCCGGCATCGCGATCGGGCCGCGACCGTTCGAACCACACCGCACCGCCGTTGGCGAGGAAGACGCCTTCTTTGGTGGCCAATGCGGTGGCCGTCGGCATGCGACGGCCGAGCTCGTTGATGACGGCCCGATAGAATTGCTCGTTGGGAGGCCGCGAGACAATGCCCACGGGGGTTCGAAACCGCAACGCATACTCGGTTTCGAGACCTACCAAGCGATCGAACACGATTGCTGCTTACTCGCCGCCGTGAGGAACGACGACTTCGTCCAAATAGCGCTGCGGCTGTCGGCGGCTATCGCGGACAATGTCGGCCACTACTTCGCGCAACGCAGGACGTGGCGTGGTGGCGGGCGCGTTGTCGACAACGGCCGAAGCGTCGGCCTGCTCGTGAACGTCGAACTCGGGGATGCCGTTCATCGGTTTGCACTCGCAGAAAATTGGACTCGCAGAAAAAAATGACCTGCTGAAGACGAGTAGCCCCGTTCGCAACAGACTACGCAGAGCAATCGTCAGAAGCTAATCCCCACTATAGAGCAGCGATGTGGGGGCGACAAGCATTTTCGAGGGGGCTGTTGCGACATGGCGGCCGCGGCTGGAAAAACGGGTAATCTGATGCGTGGCGTCAGCGAACGGAGCGCAATCGGTATCGGCGCCGGGGCACGTCGGGGGGCTGATCGACCGGAGGGAATTTTGCTATCTTGTGTCGGGCTTGCGGCGGCCTGCGCCGCGGCCCGCGATTGCCGGTTTTTCTCGGCTGTTTCATTCGGCTGAACGGCTACCGTTTTTCATTGATTTCCTGGGTGAGTCGACCATGCATTCATCGCCATCCACTGAGGTTTCGTTGCAGCCCGAGCACGGGTGGCATTGCAGCCACTTGTTTTACCGCTTTTGTCGGCGGGCATTGGCCGGTCTTTCGGCCGAGCAGGTGCGTGACGGTCGCGAGCAATTGATTGCCCTTCTCGATCCGCAGGCCGAGGGTGCCCCGGCGCGGCTGCAAACTTCGATTGTCAGCGGTCAGAAGGCCGATTTCGGCTTGATGATTCTGGATGCCGATCCGCTGAAG